>JACMKK010000525.1 GCA_014380115.1 Luteimonas sp.
CGACGGCAGGTAAGGCTGCAACAACACGCTGCGCCCGGACGCAAGCAGCCTTCCGACATGATTGGCCGCGGCGAAGGCCTGCGCGCGCGCATAGCGTTGGGTATCGCGCGAGCCGGCGCCGACCGCGGGCTTGACGACGAATTCCGCGGCATCGGCGAAGGCCGACAGGAATGCCTGCACTGCCGGCAGTGGTTCGGCATCGGGTTCGACGAATACGCTCGCCACCACCGGCACGCCGGCGCCCTGCAGGTCGGCGAGATAGTGCTTGTCGGTGTTCCAGCGCAGCACCGGCAGCGGATTGAGCAACGTGGTCACGCGATCGACGCGTTCGCACCAGGCCAGGAATGGCACGAGCCGTTCGGTGTAGTCCCAGGTCGAGCGCAGCAGCACCGCGTCGAAGCGCGACCACGACACGGTCGGATCGTCCCAGGCCAGTACGCTCGCGGCGATGCCGGCCTCGGCGCAGGCCTTCAGCAGCAGCGGCAGGTCTTCATCGAGGCCATGAGCGCTGATGGCGGTGGCGAGGGCTAGGCGCATGTGGGCGGGCAGGTCGTGAGCGAAGGTGGATAGTGCCATCGACACGGTCGTCGGCGCGTCTCGCGTGTGCAGCTGGCGTCGGCAGGTTTCACGCGACGGCTTAAGGAGTGTGCTCGAAGAGCCGGCCGGGCCGTCCGATCTCGACCACGTGGTGGCCCGCGCTCGGGATCGCGAATGCGGTCTGGAAACCGTTGATGCGGAATGCGACGGCCGGCTTGCCATCGATGCGTGCCTGCCATCGTGCGTCCGGATCCTCGTTGAGGACAAGCAATCCGGGGCGGTCGCTGTCTAGCGTCGCGCGCAGGCGCGTGCGGCGGTTCTCGGACAGGCGCGGCATGGCGATCGCGGGCACGCCTTGCCCGTACAGATCGACGTCGAGTGCCTCGGGCAGGTCGCGCCGCGCGACCAGGGCATGCACGGGATTGGCCTTGCCCGCAGCGCGCAGTGTCTCGACCGGATCCTCGACCACGCGCAGGCCGCCGCCGACGAAGAACAGGCGCGGCAATGCAGCAGGATTCGTGCGCAACCACAGGCCAGGACGCAAGCGGCGGTCGCCAGGCTTCGCGGCGGCGTCCGGCAGCAGCAGATACTTCACGCCATACAACGCCGAGACCGCGGGATTCGGCGCGGACAGCAGCCGGTACTTGGCGTAGTCCAGGGGACCGATTCCGCCCCGCGTCGAACGGAACCCCAGGTTGGCGTAGGCGTGCGTCAGCAGGTCCGAGTTCGGCAAGCCACCCAGCACAACGCGATAGTTCGCAGCATCGGGCAACAACGACGACAGCCGCGCGGCATCGGCGCGTGCCTGCACGCGGTCGGGCTGGAACAGCATGGCATCGGCGCGCGCGAACTCGATGTTGTGGCGGAACGGGATCCACGCTGCGCAGACCAGGACGGCCACGCATGCGACGTCGCGAGCCAAGGTCCCGCGCCTGCGTGTGAGCAGCGACCAAGCGAGCGCGGTGAAGCCGATGGCGAGCGCGATGGCCGCCTCGATGCGGTAGGACGTGGCGGCCAGCAGGGTTGCCGCCATCGCCAGCGCAAACCCGACGGCGGACGTCCAGATCCAAGGATCGCGCAGGCGTCGCTGCCTTGCCGTGGCACGCTCGCCCAGGGCCTGCAGCCCCAGCGCGGCCAATGGCAACAGCAGCACGGTCGCCAGGCACGACCACCAGGTGACCTCGCGCACCTTGTTGGCGACGGGGATCACGCTGATCAGCGGCACCATGAAGGAAAAACAGAACAACGTCGCCACCAGCGCGCACGCCAGCAACGCCCAGGTGACCGGCATGCGCGCCGGCGAAGGCGTGCGCATCACCGCCAATGACGCTGCTGCGATCACCAGCGCGATGCCGAGATAGACATTGCCGATGCCCTTGCGGTACTCGAACGCCGCCAGCAGGCCGATGTCGTCCCCGCCGAGCGCGTGCTGGCGAAGCGCGCCAATGGGCAGCGGCTGCTCGCCGACGACGTAGCCGCCGTAGCGGCCGAGCCAGCGCACCGACTGGTCGTGGAAGCGCAATACCTCGAGCAGGTAGCCGCCGGCCGCGACCGCGACGATCACGGCCGCGAGCGCGAGCCAGCCGGTGGTCAGCGCAAACCGCCGCATGACAGCGCGATCGCGTCGCACCAGTGCCTGGACGCCGACCAGCAGCCAGACAGCGGCGGAACCGAAGACTGCGAACACGAGGTTCTGCGCCGGCTGCGCGTAGACCAACAGCGTTGCCGCCAGCGCGGTGCCGGCGACGCCGACCACCACATCGTTCCTGCCGGCGGCGGTGTAAAGCTTCACCTGGTAAGCGAAGAGCCATGGCAGCCACGACAGTCCGGCGATGATTTCCGGCCATGCGGCGGCGCTGCGGATCGCGGGAAACCAGGGCAGGACCAGGCCGACACCGATCGCCGGGAGCAGGCGCACGCCGAGCATGCGCGCGAGCTGGAACGCCCCGCCGCCGAGGATC
>JACMKK010000526.1 GCA_014380115.1 Luteimonas sp.
CCGGTCACGGTCGGCAAGGCCGGTTCGGCGTGGGGACTGGGACTGAACGCGCCGCAGCCGGGCGTACAGAAGCAGGAAGGCGACGGCCGCGCACCAGCGGGTGTATTCCGCATCGGCACGGCGTTCGGTTATGCCGACGCTGCCCGGACCGCCCTGCTCTATGCCGCGATGCGGGTCAGCGACTGGTGCATCGACGTGAGCACCTCGCCCATGTACAACCGCATCGTCGATGCCGATGAAGTGGGTGAAGCCGCGATCGAAGGTTCGACCGAACCGATGCGCCGCGACCTGCATGCCGACGGCGACCAGCGCTACAAGCTCGGCTTCGTGATCGAACACAATGCGCAGGCCAGGCCCGGCGGCGGCAGTTGCATCTTCGCGCACCTGTGGAAGGCGCCCGGCGAAGCCACGGCCGGATGCACGGCGATGGATGAGCCGGTGATGCTGGATCTGCTGGGCTGGCTGGATCGGCGTCGGCGGCCAGTATTCGTGCTGTTGCCGGAGGCGGAGTATCTGCGGCTGAAGGCGGATTGGCAGTTGCCAGAGCTCTCGCTATGAGTATCACCGCGAGACGAGCGTGACAATGCCGCATCGTCATGACCAGCCATTCGGCTGTTGAGAACCCCGCGCAGGCGGGAACCCAGCGACTTTAACCTGACCGACAAAGACACTGGGTCCCCGCTTGCGCGGGGATGACGAGCAAGGACGTGCAACATCCTCGCTTCAAACGCCCGACAAGTACGCGCCGAAGACCGTTGAACGCACAAGCGTGCAGCACCTCGATATGCTCGATCCTCCAGCACCACCTAACCGATCAGGAACCCGCCTCCCATGTCCCACACCACCCGCGTCCTGCTCTCGCTGATCGTCGGCGCCCTCGTCGGCCTGGGACTGGCGTTGTGGGATCCGGCCCGCGCCGAACAGGTCGCCGGCTTCGTGCATCCGATCGGGCGGCTCTGGCTCAATGCGCTACAGATGACCGTCGTGCCACTGGTCGTCGCGCTGGTGGTGATCGGCGTCAATGCCGCCAGCGATGCCGCGGCCTCCGGCCGCACCGCGCGCACGGCCATCGTCGTCTTCATCGTGCTGCTGACGCTGGCGGCGACGTTCACCGCGATCGCCGCACCCTCGGCGCTGGCCATGCTGCCGCGCGACGACGCACTGGTCGAAGCGTTCCGCGCCGCGCTTTCGACGCCGCAGGCGCAGGCCGAGCCGGTCGGCGTCGGCGACTGGTTCGCGGCGATCATCCCCAGCAACGCGCTCGCAGCCGCGGCGCAGAGCGCGATGCTGCCGCTGGTCGTGTTCGCGATGTTCTTCGGCTTCGCGCTGACGCGCATCGAGGCGACGCGCAAGGCGCGCATGCTGGAGCTGGTGCAGGCGGTCGCCGAGGTGATGATCGTGATCGTGCGCTGGGTGCTGTGGGCGGCGCCGTTGGGCGTGTTCGCGCTGGTGCTGGCGGTGTGCGCGCGCGTCGGCCTGGGCATGCTCGGTGCGCTCGGCAGCTACATCCTGCTGCAATGCGCGCTCTACATCTCGGTGACGCTGATGCTGTACGTGGTCGCGCGCTTCGCCGGCAACGAGCCGCTGCGGCGCTTCGCGAGCGCGATCGCGCCGGCGCAGGCGATTGCCGCGAGCACGCAGTCGTCGCTGGCTTCGCTGCCGGCCATGGTCGAGAGCGCGCGCACGCGGCTGGGCTATCCCGTCGCCGTGACCTCGCTGGTGCTGCCGATGGCAGTGTCGTTGTTCCGCATCAACAGTCCCGTGCAGTACATCAGCGTGGCCGCATTCGTGGCCTGGACGTATGGCATCGACCTGTCGCCGTTGCAGCTGTCGGCGGCCGTCGCACTGGCCGTGGCGATCAGCCTCGGTTCGGTCGGCCTGCCCGGGCAGGTGAGTTTCATGGCCACCAACATGCCGGTGACGCAGGCGATGGGCCTGCCGGTCGAGCCGCTCGGCGTGCTGCTGGCGATCGACACCATCCCCGATCTGTTCGCGACCGTCGGCAACGTCACCGCCGACCTCACCGCGACCAGCGTGGTGGCGCGGCGGACGCCACCGAATTCGTAGCATGGAAAACCGCAACGGCTTTCGCCCCCTTTGAAAAAGGGGGCAGGCGCCGCGCAGCGGCGACGGGGGATTTGCTCTGGACGTTGCCTTTGCCGGTCATCCGCAACGCAAGATCAAGAGCAAATCCGCCGCAACGCGCTGACGCGCATTGCCACCCCCTTTTTTTCAAAGGGGGCAACAGCTCCGCGACGTATGCCGAACGTCACTTGACGCTGCCGCGTGCGGCCAGCAAAGTCAGGAAGGTTGACCTCTTCTTCTTCACACCTGCGCGCGCGCCGTCGTTCCGACGCCCGCCGCATGCCGCAGGCCGCACCGGTGGAGCATCACGATGGATAGACGCCAGTTCCTCACGATCAGCAGCCTGGGTTTCGCTGGCCTGATGCTCCCGACCTACGGCCGCGTGATCGCGGCGGAGGCCCTGCTCAGCCCGCTCGACGTGGCGATGAAGAAATCGCTGGCCGACACCGCGCTGCAAGCGGCCACGAGTGCCGGCGCATCGTACTGTGACGCGCGTATCGGTCGCTATCTGCGCCAGTTCGTGATCACGCGCGAGGACAAGGTCCAGAACGTGGTCAACACCGAATCCACCGGCATCGGCATCCGCGTGATCGCCGACGGCGCCTGGGGCTTCGCCGCGACCAACGACCTGAGCACCCAGAGCATCGCCAATGCCGCGAAGCAGGCGACCGCCATCGCCAAGGCCAATGCCAAGACGCAAACCGCGCCGGTGCAGCTGGCGAAGACCGCGGGCGTCGGCGAGGTCGCATGGAAGACGCCGATCGTCAAGAACTCGATGGAAGTGCCGATCAAGGACAAGGTCGACCTGCTGCTCGGCGTGAATGCCGATGCGATCAAGGCCGGCGCCGATTTCGTCAACTCGATCCTGTTCCTGGTCAACGAGCAGAAGTACTTCGCCTCGACCGACGGCTCCTACATCGACCAGGACGTGCACCGCATCTGGGCACCGATGACGATTACCGCGATCGACAAGGCCAGCGGCAAGTTCCGCACGCGCGACGGCCTGTCGGCGCCGATGGGCATGGGCTTCGAATACCTCGACGGCAGCGCCGCGGGCAAGGTGGTCTCGCCCAACGGCGTGGTCAATTACGGCAAGTCCTACGACATGCGCGAGGACGCGATCGCCGCCGCCAAGCAGGCGCGTGAGAAGCTCAAGGCGCCGTCCGTCAAGCCGGGCAAATACGACCTGGTGCTCGATCCCTCGCACACCTGGCTGACCATCCACGAATCCATCGGCCATCCGACCGAACTCGACCGGGTGCTCGGCTACGAAGCGAACTTCGCCGGCACCAGCTTCGTCTCGCTCGACAAGGTCAAGGATCGCTTCCAATACGGCAGCGACCAGGTCACCGTGTTCGCCGACAAGGTCCAACCCGGCAGCCTCGGTGCGGTCGGCTATGACGACGAAGGCGTGAAGACCAAACGCTGGGACCTCATCAAGGACGGCAAGCTGGTCAACCTGCAGGGCATCCGCGACCAGGTGCACCTGCTCGGCGAGGACGCCTCGCAGGGCTGCTGCTACGCCGACTCGTGGTCGAGCGTGCAATTCCAGCGCATGCCCAACGTCTCGCTCGCTCCCGGCAAGGCCAAGCTCAGTCCCGCGCAGATGATCAAGGACGTCGAGAACGGCATCTACATCATCGGCGCCGGCTCGTTCTCGATCGACCAGCAGCGCTACAACGCCCAGTTCGGCGGCCAGCTGTTCTACGAGATCAAGAATGGTCAGGTCACGCACATGATCGAGGACGTCGCCTACCAGATTCGCACACCGGAGTTCTGGAACTCCTGCGTCGGCGTCTGCGACGAGAGCGATTACCGCATGAGCGGTTCGTTCTTCGACGGCAAGGGCCAGCCTTCGCAGTCGTCGGCCGTGTCGCACGGTTCCAGCACGGCGCGCTTCAACGGCGTCAACGTCATCAACACCGCGCGCAACCTGGGCTGATGGAGCGTCGCGACTTTCTCAAGGCGACCGGCGCCGGCTTCGGCGTCATGCTGCTGCCGTCGTTCGGCCGCGCGATCGCGGCCGAAGCGCTGGCCACGCGCATGGACGTGGCGACCAAGAAGCGCCTTGCCGACACCGCGCTGACCGCCGCCAAGGCCGGCGGCGCGGACTATTGCGACGTGCGCGTCGGTCGTTACCTGCGCCAGTTCGTGATCACGCGCGAGGACAAGGTCGAGAACATCGTCAACACCGAATCGACCGGCGTCGGCATCCGCGTGCTCGCCGGCGGTGCTTGGGGTTTCGCCGCGACCAGCGAACTCGGCACCGATGCTATCGCCGCCGCGACACGGCAGGCCCTGGCCATCGCCAAAGCGAATGCGAAGACGATCAGCGAACCGGTGCAACTCGCGCCCGCGCGCGGCGTCGGTGAGGTGTCGTGGGCTACGCCTATCGTGCGCAATGCCATGGAAGTGCCGGTCAAGGACAAGGTCGAGCTGCTGATGGCGGTGAATTCGGCGGCGATGAAGGCCGGCGCCAGCTTCATCGCCTCGCGCATGTTCCAGGTCAACGAGCAGAAGTACTTCGCCTCGACCGACGGTTCCTACATCGACCAGGACATCCACCGCATCTGGACGCCGTTCACCGTCACCGCGATCGACAAGGCCAGCGGCAAGTTCCGCACGCGCGACGGCCTGTCCTCGCCGATGGGCATGGGCTACGAGTTCCTCGACGCCAAGCCGGAACACCGCTTCGAGCTACCCGGCGGCGTGGTGATGTATTCCGACTCCTACGACATCGTCGCCGACGCCACCGCCGCCGCGCGCGATGCGCAGGCCAAGCTCAAGGCGCCCTCGGTCAAGCCGGGCAAGTACGACCTGGTGCTCGATCCGAGCCACCTGTTCCTGACCATCCACGAGTCGGTCGGCCATCCGCTCGAACTGGACCGCGTGCTCGGCTACGAAGCCAATTACGCCGGCACCAGCTTCGCCACGCTCGACAAGTGGGAGTCCAAGAAATTCAAGTACGGCGCCGAGCGCGTCAACATCTTTGCCGACAAGACCAACCCGGGTTCGCTGGGCGCGGTCGGCTACGACGATGAAGGCGTCAAG
>JACMKK010000527.1 GCA_014380115.1 Luteimonas sp.
AACCGGCACGCGAGCGTAGACGTCGGCGCGGATCACGTGCGCGCATCGTGCCCACCTTGCAGGCACGATGCGATCGCGGCCGCCGGGCGCGGTCAGCACGCCGATCGTCATGCCGCTGACGTGTTGCAGAGCCGGCAGCGCCAGCAGGCCCTCGCTGTCCATGCGCGCGGGATTGGCTGCCTGTTCGATGCCTGTGCGCCGCAGCGCCAGCGTGGTGCCGGCGCCGACAGCGAGCCACGTCGTATCCGTATGCGCGCGCAGCGGCGAAAGCGCATTCGCCGCACGCACGGCGGCGGGGCTGGTGGCGATCAGGCGCGTCGCCGATAGCGCTTCCTCGAGCATCGCGCGCGTGATCGCGTCATCGCGGCCGACGAGTTTCCACGGCGACAGCGCCAGCAATCGCGCGCCATGCACGGCGGCGGCACGGCGCAACGCGGCATGCGCGGCGACGGGACGCAGCGAGATCACGTAGCATCCTGCCAGTCGTCCTGCGGCGGTGGAGTCGGTGCGCGGCATGCGCGCAGCTTCGTCGCTGCAAGCAGCCATCGCAAGCGCGACGCTTCCCGACACTGCCCCTGATACGCATGAACCCAGATGACGCCCTGCGACACCTCGATGCCCACTACCAGGCGATGCCGCCGGTCGCCGCGATGCGCATGCGCATCGCCGGCTACGACGGGCGCCAGCTGCGCCTGCACGCGCCGCTGGCGCAGCACGTCAACGACAAGGGCTGTGCGTTCGGCGGCAGCATGATCTCGCTGATGACGCTGGCCTCGTGGGGCGTGGTCTGGCTGCACCTGCAGGCGGCGGGCCTGGATGCCGACGTGTTCGTCGCTGACAGCGAAGTGCGCTACCTGAGGCCGTTGTTCGCCGACCTGGAGGTGTCCGCATCGCTTGCGGGCGATGCCGGCTGGGACGTCTTCGTGGCGACGCTGCGTGAACGCGGGCGCGCGCGTGCCACGCTGGCGGCATCGGTGGCGCTGCCCAATGGCGGCGTCGCGGCGCAATGCAGCGCACGTTACGTGGCCATCGCCAGGCGTTAGGATGCAGGCGGCCCGGTCGACTCGATCGGCCGGGACGGGGAACTCACCGATGTGGAGCTCATGATGCGCATGTTGAAGCTGGGCGTAGCGATGCTGCTGACGATGTTGCTGGCCGCGTGCGCCAGCCTCGGACCGAAGGTGGCAGCGCTGGAGCAGGCGCAATACGATTATTCCGCGGCGATCCGCTGGGGCGATTTCGAAGGCGCCTGGCAGATGGTCGAACCGGAATACCGCAACAAGCACCCGATGAGCGATGTCGAGTTCGAGCGCTACAAGCAGATCCAGATCTCCAGCTACAACGACCTCGCCTCGCAGGCGAGCGAGGAGAAGGCGGTCCGCGAGATCCAGATCAACATCATCAACAAGCACAACATGACCGAACGCGGCATGCGCTATACCGAACTGTGGCGCTATGACTCCGAAGGCAAGCACTGGTGGGTGACCAATGGCCTGCCGGATCTGTGGAAAGGGGAATGACGTTTCCGGGGGAGGGTTAAGGGCGCTCGCCCAGGCGATCGTGCAGCAGCGCCGCGTGGCCAGCACCGGTTTTGCCTCCAGGCGACAGACCGGCGACAATCGCCGCCCGCTGTCCCGGTAACCGACGTTCGTGAATCCTGAAGAATTGCTGGCCTTCGCCGGCCGCCACCCGCTGCTTTCGCTCGGCCTCGCCGGCCTCACCGTCGCCATCATCTATAACGAGGTCGCCGGACTGTTCCGCGGCTTCCAGGCGCTGCGCCCGGCCGAACTGACCGCGCTGGTCAATCGCGACAACGCGCTGGTGGTCGACCTGCGCCCGGCAAGCGACTTCGAGAAGGGCCACATTCCCGGTTCGAAGAACGTGCAGATGGCGCAGTTCGATCCCGAGAACAAACAGCTCGCCGCCGCCAAGGCATTGCCGGTCGTGCTGGTGTGCAAGACCGGGCAGACCGCTGGCGCCGCCGCCAAAAGACTGAAGAAGGCCGGCTTCGAACGCGTGCACGTCCTCGATGGCGGCATCGCGGCCTGGCAGCAGGCCGATCTGCCCCTGGTCAAGGGCCGCAGCTGAGTTTCCTTACACGGCGCGTGGCGGTTTCGAAACGATCCGTCATGAGCCCCGTGCGATAATTACCCTCTTTTTCCGCCTTTTTGCTGGAGTGATCCGATGTCCGACCAAGCCCTCAACGGCGCCGCCGCCCCCGCAGAGGCCACCGGCCCGCAATTCAGCGTCGAGAAGATCTACGTCAAGGACGTGTCGTTCGAGGCGCCCAAGACCCCGCAGGTGTTCAACGAGCAGGCGCAGCCGCAGCTGCAGATGAACCTGAACCAGCGCGTCCAGCGCCTCAACGACAATGCCTACGAAGTCGTGCTCGGCATCACCCTGACCTGCACGGTCGACGAGGACAAGTCGATCTACGTGGTGGAAGTGCAACAGGCCGGCGTGTTCGGCCTGGCCGGCTTCGACGAAGCCACGCTCGACGCCATGCTCGGCACGCATTGCCCGAACGTGCTGTATCCGTATGCGCGCCAGACCATCGGCGACCTGATCCAGGCCGGCGGCTTCCCGCCGTTCCTGCTGCAGCCGATCAACTTCGAGGCGCTGTACGCCGAGGGCCTGCGCCAGCGCGCCTCGCAACAAGCCACCGGCAGCGGACTGGCCGATACCGAGACTTCCGGCAACGCCTGAGCCAATGACACGGGCCCCGTCCGTGGCGGTGCTGGGCGCGGGCTCCTGGGGCACCGCGCTGGCTGCGTTGATCGTGCGCCATGGCCACAGCACGACGCTGTGGGGCCGTGATGCCGACGCGATCGCCGCGATCGATCGCGAGCACGAGAACCACCGCTACCTGCCCGGGATCGTCTTGCCCGAGGGCTTGCGCGCGACGACCGATCTTGCCGCCGCGGTCGGCGCCGCCGACATGGTGCTCGTGGTCGTGCCCTCGCATGCCTTCGCGCAAACGCTACGCGCGCTGGCGCCGCACCGGCCGGCGCATGCCGGCGTGGCGTGGGCGACGAAAGGTTTCGAGCCGGGCTCCGGCCGTTTCCTGCACGAGGTCGCCGACGAGGTCCTCGGCGTGGACGTCCCGTCGGCGGTCGTCACCGGGCCTTCGTTCGCGAAGGAAGTCGCCGCGGGCCTGCCGACCGCGCTGACCGTGCACTCCGACGACGAGGCCTTCGCGCAGGCCGTGGCCGATGTGCTGCATGGCCCTGCGTTCCGCGCCTACACCGGCGACGACATGCTCGGCGCCGAACTCGGCGGCGCGATGAAGAACGTGCTGGCCGTCGCCACCGGCGTCGCCGATGGCATGGGCCTGGGCCTCAATGCACGCGCCGGCCTGATCACGCGCGGGCTCAACGAGATGCTGCGCCTCAACGTCGCCATCGGCGGCCGTCCGGAAACCTTGATGGGCCTGGCCGGCCTCGGCGACCTGGTGCTGACCTGCACTGGTGACCTGTCGCGCAACCGCCGCCTCGGGCTTGCGCTCGGCCGTGGCCAGTCGCTAGACGACGCGGTGCGCGAGATCGGGCAGGTAGTCGAGTCGGTGCAGACCGCCGACGAGGTCATGCGCCAGGCCGATCGGCACCAGGTCGAACTGCCGATCGCGAGCAACGTGCGCGACGTGCTGCATGGCGCGATCACGCCGGCCGAAGGGCTGCGGCGATTGCTGGCGCGCGAGCAGAAGGCGGAGTACCCGTCCAGCCTGTTCGACTGAGTCCGTTGCGGGAGCGGTCGTTGACCGCGATGGCGTTCCCGCGACTCGATCGCGGCCAAGGGCCGCTCCTACAAATCGCATTGGATTTCAGGCCGTGCGCTGTCCGCTTTCGCGGGACAGGTGCGTTGCCTTGGGGGAGGGCCGTCGTGTCGCACACGCCAGCGGCCCCCGCGGATCGACGCATCGATCCGCAAGCCGCGTGTCCTTCCGACGATCACCGCCCCAAGGACATCGCATCCCAATGTTCAACGGGAGATCCCCCATGGCAACCAAGAAAGCAGCAATCAAGAGCAAGGCGGCGATTTCGGAAGTCCGCCTCAACCTCGCATCGGACACGTCTTTCGACGAGATCGTCTCCATCCTCAAGGTCAGCCTGACCATCCCCGAGCTGCCCGGATTCCGGGGCTGCCGTCCGTGCCTGTCGGGACTGGATCGTTTCGTCATCCAGGACCTGGTGATGCGCGGCATGCGCTAGGCGCGGGCATGCAGCCGTTGCCGAAATTGGGCGTGGGCCTGGCGTTCCAGGCCCCGCTCAGGCACATGGTCGAGGCCAAGGGGCACGACTTCGATTTCGTCGAGGTCGTGCCCGATATCTTCTGGACCGACTGCGGGCCTGAAGCGTCGCCGCGCCACATCGAGGACGACGACGGCATCGCGCTGCTGCGGCGGATCATGCGCAGGCGGCCTGTGATACCGCACAGCATCGGCTTGTCGATCGGCAGCGCGCACCACTTCGACCAGGCGCACGTCGCGCAGATGAAACGATGGTGGGAGTGGCTGCGGTTTCCGTGGCACAGCGACCACCTGGCCTACCACCTGGCCGAGCATCGCGGCGACCAGGCCAATGCCGGCATCACGCTGCCGCTCGCGCGCGATCGCGAAAGCATCGACCTGCTGCTGCCGCGGATCGCGGAGGTCCTGCGGCAGGTGCCGGTGCCGTTCCTGCTCGAGAACAATGTCTATTACTTCGAGATACCCGATGGCGAGATGGACGAAGCGACATTCGTCAACACGCTGTGCCGCGAAAGCGGCTGTGGCCTGCTGCTGGACCTGCACAACCTGTACACCAATGCGCGCAATCATGGTTTCGATCCGATGGCCGTGCTGTCTTCGCTGGACCTCGCGCAGGTAGGCGAAATTCACGTTGCCGGCGGTATGGAGCTCGACGGGTTCTATCTCGATGCGCATTCGGACGTGGTGCCCGATCCGGTCTGGGAGCTGCTCGAATGGGCGCTGCCGCGCTGCCCGAATGTCGGCGGCGTGGTGTTCGAATTGTTCGGATCGTGGGTCGATACCGTCGGCACCGAACGCGTGCGCAATGATTTGCGACGGATGAAGCAGCTGTGGGCCACTGCCCAGGGCGAGACGACGGGCAGATTGCGTCGTCAACCGGTGCGCGCGCAATGAGCCTGCGGGTTTTCCAGGCGACGCTGCTGCAACTGATCGCGGATCCGTCGTTTCGCGACGCGGTGCTGGCGGGCCACGCATTCGACGCGGACCTGACGCAACAAGAGCAGACGCGCCTGCGCGGCATCGCCGGCGATCGCGGTCTCGACATCAACCGCACCCTGCACAAGGGCTTCAGGCTCGGCAAGCTGCGCGCGATGCTGCCGCTCACCTGCCAGGTGCTCGGCCCCAAACAACTGGCGCGCGAGGTGTCCGCGTTCTGGAAAGAACGTCCGCCATCGAGCTTTTATTTCCTGCCCGAAGCGCTGGACTTCTGCGACTTTCTGCGCCGGCGCAACGCGCGCGGCAAGTACCTGCGCGAAGTCGTCGCCTACGAACGCGCGACGCTCGAACTGGAGCGGGCACGGGTCGGCGCCGCGCCCGCGCAAACAGTGGTCTTCCGCCATGACCCGCGCACCCTGCTGTCGACCCTCGCCGCCGGCCGGCGCCCGCGCGCAATCGCCGAGCAGCGTTGCCGCGCAACCGGAATGAAGGACCGCCATGGTCGCGTGAACTGGCAGGTGGAAGCGCTGGACGATAGGCGTCCATCCGCGAGGCGTCCACGCGCGACCGGCCAATAAAAAACCCGGCCGTTGCCGGCCGGGTCAATCGCGACGTCAGGGGAGAGAGTTCAATCCGCCGCGATATTGCGCTGTTGCGTGTCGGGCGCTTACCAGCTGAAGCGCGGGCCGACGAACCACTGGGTATTGCCGTCGGACACCTTGACGTCGCCGCCGATGCCCCAGTTCTGGTTGAACTTCACTTGCGCGCCGACACGGCCGTAGAAATCGCCGTCGCCTTCGCCGAACCCGTCATTATCGCCGAAGTCCTCGTAGCCGGCCGTCGCGTAGCCTTCCAGGTTGCTGGTCAGCGGGCTGCGCACGCCGACTTCCGCGCTGTAGCCGTCGGCGTCGAACGACTCCACTTCTACTTTCTCGTACGCCGCGCGCGCGATCAGGTCGACTTTCGGCGACAGCTCCAGGTTGTAGCCGACGCCGGCGCGCCACTGGTCGACGTCGACATCGACGTCATCGACTTCCTGCTTGCTGTAACCGCCGAACAGGTGGAAATTGGGATGGATCGCAACCGACGCGTTGGCGCCGAAACCATCGGCATCGACATCGCCGTCGCCGTTGGTGGCGGTGTAGCCGCCTTCGACGTAGTTGTAGGAGATACCTTCGGCCGCCGTAGCAGCGAAGGGCAGGGCAGCGAGCAACGTCAGGGCAAGCAAAGAGCGTTTCATCGGGGAAGGCCTCGTTCTTATTTTGTTGGGGCGCTTTGGAAGGTCCGGCCCGAGGCGCTCGGGAGAGAGGGACGACGCGCCTGGACCGGTGCGCGCATTGTCGTCAGCGGGTCGCAACGCTCACTGAATAATGAACTCTCTAGTTCAGGAACTTTTCGATGTCGTGCAGGTCGGGTGCGCGAATGGCCATGGCCGGTAGGCGCCGCATGTACGACCACAGCGAACAGACGCAGGCGATGGATCAGGAAAGCCTGATGCGAGCGGTGAATTCAGCTGCCTGCGAAACCCATCTGTCGCCAGGCTTCGTACACGACCACCGCGACGGCATTGGACAGATTGAGACTGCGGTTGTCCGGACGCATCGGCAGGCGCAGGCGCTGCGAGGCTGGAATCGCCGCTAGCACGTCCTCCGGCAGTCCCCGTGTTTCCGGTCCGAACAGGAAGGCATCGCCCTGCGCATAGCGCGGTCGATCGTAGCGCTCGCTGTTGCGCGTGCTGAGCGCGAACAGGCGCCGCGG
>JACMKK010000528.1 GCA_014380115.1 Luteimonas sp.
CGGCATCGTCGGCCAGCACCCGCGCAGGCCAGTCGCGGACATCGCCACCACCGCCGGCCAGCCAGCCGCACAGGGCACCGTGCAGTTCCGGTGCCGACGCGCCCAGTCCGAGGCCGCGTGCGGCTTCGTCGATCTCGGACAGCAGGGGCAAGGATGGGGACACGACCGCGCGCCGCGATGGAGGAGTTGCAGTGTAGCAACGCATTTCCGGCACCGGCGAATCTCGCCACGCCGGCCTGCCGCTTGTTGCCGGTGACGGCGCATGCCTACACTGCCCCATTCGCGCTGGGGGCGTGACACCTTGATCGATTTTCCCGACCCACGCCTGCTCGGCTTTGCGATCGGCATCGTGATCCTGCTGATCGTGGCCCTGCTCGTGCTGACATCCCGTCGTCGCCGTCTCGAGCAGCGCTACCTCGCCGAACTGAAGGACCGCGAGGAACGCCTCAAGATGGCGTTATGGGGCTCGGCCGAACAGTACTGGGACTACGACCTGGTCAAGGGCGAGTTGCGCCGCATGCGTGCGGACGACGCGCGCAGCGTGGCCGAGATCAGCATCGAAACCAGCATCGAGACCGATCACCGCATCCACGAAGAGGACCTGCCGCAGGTGCTGGACGCGCTGCGCCGCCATATCCGTGGCGAAACCGAACTGTTCCTGTCCGAGCACCGCATCCTCAACGGCAATGGCAGCTGGATCTGGATGCGCGCGCGTGGCCGCACCGTCGAGCGCGATGCCAACGGCCACGTTCGTCGAATCGCCGGCACCGCGCGCAACATCACCACACATCGCAACGCCGAACGCGAGCGCAGCATCGCCGGCGAGGTGTTGCGCAGCATGAACGAGGCGGTCTCGGTGTCGGACCTCGAGTTCAACTTCGTCTCGGTCAATCCCGCATTCACCCGGACCACGGGTTACAGCGATATCGAAGTGATCGGGCGCAATGCGAGTCTGCTCGACAGTCCGCAGCATGATCCTGCGTTCTACAAGCACATCCGCGAAAAACTGATCAAACAGGATCGCTGGTCCGGCGAAATGTGGCAGCGGCGCAAGGACGGCGAGGAGTTCCTGTGCGCGATCGAATCCAGCGCCATCCTCGACAGCAACGGCCAGCAGGTGCTCTACGTCACCGTGCTCACCGACATCACGCAACAGAAACGCGCTGAGCAGGAACTGCGCTATCTCGCCAACTTCGACGCCCTGACCAACCTGCCGAATCGCGCGCTACTGGCCGAACGCCTGTCGCGCGCGATCGTGCGTGCGCGGCGCGAGGACAACCGCATCGCGGTCCTGTTCCTCGACCTGGATCGCTTCAAGGACATCAATGATTCGCTTGGTCATGCCGCCGGCGACCGCATCCTGCGCGCGGCGGCGGTGCGTCTGCAGGACACCGTCGGCCAGCACCATACGGTGGCGCGGATCGGCGGCGACGAGTTCACCGTCGTCCTCGAGAACCTTGAAACGCCCGACGACGCCGACCGCACGGCGCGCGAGGTCATCATGGCGTTCGAGGCGCCGTTGATCCTCGACGACCGCCTCGAGGTGTCGATCTCGCCCTCGATCGGCATCAGCCTCTATCCCGACCACGCACAGGTGCCGACGGAACTGCTGAAGCAGGCCGACACCGCGATGTACCAGGCCAAGGCGGCTGGACGCCGCACATTCATGCGCTACGACGACGGCATGGACATCGCCATCAAGCGCCGCGCCACGCTTTCCGGCGCGCTGCGCAAGGTGCTCGATCGTGGCGAGTTGCGCCTGGTTTACCAGCCGCGGCTTTCGCTGTCCGATTCGCGCATCACCGGGGTCGAGGCGCTGTTGCGCTGGACCAGCGCCGAGTTCGGCGAGATCGAGCCGGCCAGCTTCATTCCGCTGGCAGAGGAAAGCGGGTTGATCCTCGAGATCGGCGAATTGGTGCTGCGAGAGGCCTGCCTGACCCTGCGGCGCTGGCACAAGCACGGCCTCGATGGGCTGACGATGGCGGTGAACGTGTCGGTGCTACAGCTGCTGCGCGGCGATTTTCCCGAGGTGGTGCGGCGCATTCTCGACGACACCGGCCTGCCGCCGCACGCGCTCGAACTGGAGCTCACCGAAAGCGTGATCATGGCCAATGCCGAACAGACCGCGGCCAAACTGCAGGCCTTCCGCAACCTCGGCGTGTCGCTGGCGATCGACGACTTCGGCACCGGCTATTCGTCGCTGGCCTATCTCAAGCGACTTCCCTTCACCACGCTGAAGATCGACAAGGAATTCATCGGAGACCTGTCCCGCGATCCGGACGATGCCGCCATCACCACCACCATCATCGCCATGGCGCATTCGCTGGGCATGAGCGTGGTGGCAGAAGGCGTGGAAACCTCGGAGCAGGTGGAATTCCTGCGCGAGCACGGCTGCGACGAGATCCAGGGTTTCTGGCTCTCACCGGCGCTGGACCAGCACCGCTGCCTGGCCCTGATCCGCAATCGGGCGGCCGTCCCGGCCGGCGCCATCGCCCTGCCCTGAGCGCGCCTTGTCCGGGCCGCCTTGACCCGCCTGTGCCGGCTGCCTATCGTGCCGACATGGACAGCCCGGACGTGATCGCCCAATTGCGAGCCCTCGCCGCACGCGTCGACGAGCTCGCCGATCGCGCCCGGCGGCTGGCCGAAGAAAACCGCAGCCTGCGCCAGCAACAGGAACAGCTGGCCGGTGAACGCTCGCAATTGCTGGCGAAAAACGAGCAGGCGCGTTCGCGCGTCGAGGCCATGATCGCGCGCCTGAAATCGCTGGAGCAGCACACGTGAGCCCCTGCCTTCAAGAAGATCGCCGCATGGGGATCGCCCGATGAGCGCGTCGAGCGAACCGGTCAGCATCCGTGTCCTCGATCGCGAGTACACCGTGGGCGTCGAACCGGACGAGCGCGACAGCCTAATGGCGGCGGCCAAGCTGCTCGACGCGAAGATGCGCGACGTGCGCGGCGCCAACCGCATGGCCGCTGTCGATCGCGTCGCGGTGCTTGCCGCGCTCAACCTCGCGCACGAGCTGCAGCAATTGCGAAACGACAATACCGCACGCGACCGCGAACTCACGCGCACGCTCGGCGAGTTGCAGGGCAAGCTCGACGCATTGCTCGAATCCTGATGTGGACCGCGATGCAGGCGATCATGCGCCCGCGCGTGATAAAGACTCATTCACGCGCGACCGATGAACGGATATCGCGTCCACGATCGTCGCGCTATACTCCATGCGCGTCCTCTGCCGTGTACGACGGCATGCGCAAACATTCGCCTTGTCCCTTAATGACGACCACGGGGGCGCAGCGGAAACCCGGCGTGCAAGTCCGCCTTGTTGCGGAAAGCCCGAAGGCTTCCAAGTGCTCCCACTTGAACCCACGGTTCAAGGTCGTTTTCGCAGGCATCGCCATGGCGGAGGACGTATTTTTTGCGGCTTGGCAGCGTTGGCCGCGAACTGTGCCGTGCGTGTCGGTGCATGAGCATTGACCGCGTCGCGCTGCGGCGCGAATTTCGCGAAATTCGGCGCGCGATTCCCGCCGCGAATCGCATCGCTGCTGCCGAGCGCCTCGCCTCGCAATTGTCGTCTTTGCCGTTCGTGCCGCAACGCGGTCATGTCGCCGGTTACTGGGCGATGGACGGCGAAATCGCCCTGCATGTCTGGCAGCTGCGCCTGCCCGGCGCACTGACCTATTGCCTGCCCGTGCTGCATGAAGATGGGTGTCTGCGGTTCGCGCCATGGCGTCCGGGCGATCCGCTCGTCACCAATCGGTACGGCATTCCGGAACCCGACATCGCTGCGGGCCTGTTGATCGCGCCGGAGAACATGAGCGTGGTCGTGCTTCCGCTGGTGGCTTTCGACGCACACGGCCAGCGTCTCGGCATGGGCGCCGGCTGGTACGATCGCAGCTTCGCATTTCGTGGCGAGCGCCAGGCCCCGCCGTTCCTGGTCGGCGCAGCCTTCGCGGCACAAAAGATCGACGCACTGGCGGTCGAACCCTGGGATGTGCCGCTCGACGCGGTATGCACCGAACTCGATACCTTCCTGTCCACCCGGAAGACCTGAATGAGCACCCGCAAGCACTATTGGCTGATGAAAACCGAACCCGAAGACTTCTCCATCGACGACCTGCAGCGCGTCGACGTGGAGCCTTGGACCGGGGTGCGCAACTACCAGGCGCGCAACTTTATGCGCAGCATGCGGGTGGGCGACGGCGTGCTCCTGTACCACTCGAGCACTGAGATTCCTGGAATCTACGGAATTGCCGAGGTGGCGAGCGCTGCGTATCCCGATCCGACCCAATTCAACAAGAAGTCGAAGTACTTCGACGAGAAGTCGACGCAGGAAGACCCGCGTTGGTCCCTGGTCGATGTCCGCTTCGTACGCAAGTTGAAGCGTTCGGTGACCCTTGAGTCGATTCGCGAGCATGCCGAGGTGCTCGGCGAAGACTTCGCGTTGATCCGCCGCGGTACCCGCCTTTCCGTAATGCCGGTCTCGGCCGCGCAATGGAAGACCCTGCTCGCACTGGAATGAACGCACTGGATTGATGATGACCGACGCCAAGCGCCTGGCCGGCGAAAAGGCCATCGAGTACGTAGAGGACGGCATGGTCATCGGCGTCGGCACGGGCTCGACGGTCGCGTATTTCATCGATGCCCTGGCGCGCATCAAGCATCGCGTCGCGGGCGCCGTGTCGAGCTCCGAACAAAGCTCCGAACGCTTGCGTGCGCATGGTATCGAGATCGTCGACCTCAACACGGCCGGACCGCTCCAGCTTTACGTCGATGGCGCGGACGAATGCGATCCGCATCGACGCCTGATCAAGGGCGGCGGCGCCGCGCTCACGCGCGAGAAAATCATCGCCGAGGCGAGCGAGCAGTTCGTCTGTATTATCGATGCGGCCAAGCGCGTCGACGTGCTCGGCAAGTTTCCGTTGCCGGTCGAGGTGATTCCGATGGCGCGCAGCCTTGTCGCCCGCCGCATCGTGAAAGCCACGGGCGGGCAGCCCGTCTGGCGCGAAGGCGTCGTCACCGACAACGGCAACTGGGTGCTCGACGTGCACGGGCTGGCGATCGTCGATCCGGTGGGACTGGAGAGTGAGCTCAACCAGATCCCGGGTGTGGTCTGCGTCGGACTGTTTGCGCGGCGGAGCGCCGACGTCGTGATCGTCGGCGGGGAAACCGTCTAGGCGCGCCCAGTCGGGCTAGGTGCCGACATCTTCCCGGTAGTAATTGCCGGTGTACTGCAGCGTGGTCTTCTTCGGAAGACCGCAGCTGACGCCGGATTTCGAGATTTCCGGGCCGCCTGTCGTCCCCGTCAGATCGGTCGGCACCCAGCTGATGAAACCACCCGAGCCTGCGGGCACGCTGGCCGATCTCGGGCTGTAGACCGTCCTGTCCACTGTTTCGCCGGGTTTCCTGAAGACCACGACCAGAGTGCAGGTCATGATCTTCGAAACGATGTCATTGTTGCCGACGTTGACCTGCACTTGATACGCGCCACGCTGTCCGGTGGGGTCGCTGCCCTGGAGGGCGCAGGTCACGAACGCGGTCTTCGTGCCACTGTTGGACAGCCCGAGCGGCCGCGAACGTAGGTTCGCCTCATGGATGGGCGAGGAAGGCTGGCAGAGCGCCGCGGCGCCCTGGTAATCAAAACGGGGCTTGTCGATCGCGAAGGCGCCAGTGCTCAAAAGCGAGGATACGGTCCCCACTGCGACGACGCATGCGCCCGCGATGCGCTTGCCGGAATGCGGGATGGTTTGAATCGCCTTCATCGCCTAGCTCCAAAGATAAGAACGTGGGTAGTGCCGTCGACATCGCGCCGAACGGATAATTCCGCCTGCGCCAAGATGCCGCCAGTTCCCGTCAGGAAAAAATTTGCCCAATCCTGGGCATCGTCGTAGTCGCCGAATACCGCGCTCATCTTGCAACTCCGCGAATGGCATTGCACAGACCACGCATCCGGCTTGATTCGCGTTGCAGCGAGCGCGTCGTCGCGCGATACATCGACGAGCGCCCGTTCGGTCACGGCCGCCCATTGCGATTCCACCGGTTCGGCACGGTACGCTGCCTCCAATGCGGCAAGATAGCGTGTCCGTTCCTCGAGCACCCGATCCTCCTGCGCCAGCAGTTGAGGTAACGGATCCTGGGCCATCATCGCAGCTGCGCTTCGCGCTTTATTCGATGCATCCGGCGCTGCGGCAGACGTCGTCGCAGCGGCAACCGGCTCATTCGGCATCTTCGGATGCATTACCAGCACCGCGATGACGAGCGCACCGACGAAGGCCAACGGAAAGATCATGCCTAGTCGCATGTCATGAGCCACGAGCCGGGGAACCCTTCGCAAGAAGACGTCGGCTGCCTGCGCTCAGGCGCCGACATCCTCGTTGTACTGCTTGCCCGTATATTGCAGTGTCGTACCGCCTGGAAGATTGCAGCTCAGAGCCGGCAGCTTGATCTGGTCGGTACCACCGGCAATATCGCCAGGCACCCATTCGATGGTGGCTGCCGCGCCTGCGGCAACCGTCACCGACTTGGGGGTATAGGTCGCGACGGTAGTCGTACCGGACTGGAACCCATTGACGAGGGTGCAAGCCACCGTCTTCGGAGCTGAACTCGTGTTGCCCACGACGATGAAGACGCGGCGCGCGCCCCGAGTTCCGTTCTGGGTGTCATCTCCCTGCCAGTTGCAGGTCACGTAGACCGCGGACGACGACTCGTTGGCCATTCCCAGCGGACGGTTGCGCAGGCTGGCGTTGTAGGCAGGTGTCGAGGCCTTACACATGCCCACCGCGCCCTGGAAATCCTGGCGGGAGATCTCGACCGCCATGGCCGTCGATGCCATCGAACAGGCCAACATTAACCCGATGCTGCACAAAGACAAACCGATGCGGCGCATGTGAGAACCTCGTACGAAAGAGCGCAACGGTAGCTGACGCTACCCCTTGAGGCAAGGCGGACGCCTTCCCTGACGCGCCATTGTCGCCCCATAAGTCTTTGAATTCCGACCCTCTTTCGGCCACCCCCTTTTAGCGGGTAACGGGACGTTCATGCTGGAGAGGCGGGTATCGTTTCGCGAAGCGCGAATCGCTTTTCTGTCTGCTAGCGGGTCACTGGATCTGAGACTCCAATACTGCATCATCCCAGTCTGAAAGCCGCCGCCTGCCATGTCCTCCCTACGCTGCCTCTTCGTCGATTTCAATTCCTACTTCGCCGCGGTGGAGCAGTACGACGAACCGCGCCTGCGCGGCCGACCCGTGGGCGTGGTGCCCGTGCTGGCGGCCACGACCTGCTGCATCGCCGCGAGCGTCGAAGCAAAACAGTTCGGCGTGACGACAGGTACGCCGGTCTGGGAGGCCGTCGAGCGGTGTCCCGAGATCAAGCTGGTGGAAGCGCGACCTGCGCGCTACGTCGAGCTTCATCACGAGTTGATGGACATCATCCAGTGCTGTATTCCGCACGGTAAGGCGGAGTCGATCGACGAAGTACCGTGCTACCTCATCGGACGAGAGCGCCAACGCGTAAGCGCGGAAGCAATCGCCAGAACAATCAAACAGGCGTTGCTCGACCGATTCGGCACGGCAATCCGTTGTTCGATCGGCATTGCGCCGAATCGCTTTCTCGCCAAGACCGCATCAGACATCGTCAAGCCCGATGGCCTCACAGTGATCGAGCAGCACGAACTCCCCGGGAAATTGCATGCGCTTGAATTGCGCGATCTCTGCGGCATCGGCGCTTCGATGGAATGCCGCCTGCAGAAAGCAGGCATTCACACGACCGAGCAGCTTTGCGCCGCAACACGTGAACACCTACGTGCGGCTTGGCGCAGCATCGAAGGCGAGCGCTACTGGCTGCTCCTGCGCGGCTTCGACCTGCCCAATCGCGAGACCACACGCGGATCGATCGGTCACTCCCATGTCCTCGGACCGGAACTGCGCAGTTTCGCCGGCGCACGCGCGGTCCTGTTCAAGCTGGTGGCCAAGGCAGCCATGCGTCTGCGCCACGAGGGCTATCTGGCGGGGCGTCTTGCGATTCGGGTCCGTTTCGTCGGACACGAACAGCGCTTTGAGCGCGACCTGGATTTCGCTCCGCTCGACGACACACCTTCGCTGCTGGCCCTGCTTGGCACACAATTTCGGTTGCTGGAATGTGAGATGCACGAACGCGAGCGTCCACGCCAGCATCCGCCGCTATCGGTCGCCGTCACTTTGTTAAATCTCACCCCGCGCGGCGATCTGACCTTGGACCTGATACAGGAGCGGGACCGTGCACAACGCCTTAGCAGCGTGCTGGATCGTCTGAACATGCGTTTTGGCAACAACACCGTCTACTTCGCTGCTATGCAAGACGCGATCGCGCAGGACGCGGCGCCCATGCGGATTTCGTTCTCCAAGATTCCCGAGACTGCGTTGGAGCAGGACTTTCTAACGCGGAAGCGCTCCCTGGCAGGTGCAGGGGAGAGTGATGAGGAGCGCTGGCTGCAACGTGAGCGTCAGTTCAAGGCGCTGGCCGAAGGCGCGCACCGGGAAGCGCAGCAGCGCGCATCGAAACGCACCAGGCAAAGTCGTGCCGGTGCGGGTGGCTGGTCACATGATCCAAGGCGGACGCTTGCGCCAAGGCCGGGGGAGTCCTTCGATCTTTTTTAGCGGGACGTAAAGCGGAGATATGATTCGCCGCCGTGTCAGTTAATCCGTGCAAGCAAGCGAAGTTAATCGGCTGAGATAAATAAGTTTTTAAGTGAGCCAGCAAAAAAAGAAACCCCGCAGCCTGGGGCTGCGGGGTTTCTGGGTAAAGCCCCTGGCGATGACCTACTCTCGCATGCTAAATGCACACTACCATCGGCGCGTGCGCGTTTCACTTCCGAGTTCGGGATGGGATCGGGTGGTGCCACGCAGCTATTATCACCAGGGAGAGGGTGGAGGGTCGCGAGCCGATGTTTTGGCTTGAACGCGCACACGCTCTCGTTGGTTGCTTCAGAACGAATCCGGGTAAATGGACTCGCCATCGGCGAATAAGGTTGGGATTGTAGCGAAACAGTTTGGCAGAAGTCGACGTGTCGTCGAAGCCAAGGCCACTTGAGGTTATATGGTCAAGCCACACGGATCATTAGTACTGGTTAGCTCAATACATTGCTGTACTTACACACCCAGCCTATCAACCACCTAGTCTTGATGGTTCCTTTAGGGGACTTGTGTCCCGGGAGATCTCATCTTGAGGCGCGCTTCCCGCTTAGATGCTTTCAGCGGTTATCGCTTCCGAATATAGCTACCCGGCAATGCCACTGGCGTGACAACCGGAACACCAGAGATTCGTCCACTCCGGTCCTC
>JACMKK010000529.1 GCA_014380115.1 Luteimonas sp.
GCCCGGAGATCATCCGCGACCTCGAACTGCCGCGGCACGGCCTGAAGATCCTGCCTCTGCCGAGCACCGTCACGCCGATGGACAACGGCGACTACATCGCCGCATGGGACGACCACGACCTCACCCGGCAGGAGATCTATCGCCATTCGCCGCGCGATGCCGAAGCATCCGACGAATACGGTCGGGTGATGGCGCGCGCTGCTAAAGCGATCAAGCCTGTGCTGAGCCTGGTGCCGCCGGATCCGTCGTCGATGAGCCCGCGTGACCTGCTTGGGTTGCTGAAGCTCGGCAAGTACGCAAGGAGCCTGAAGGAGAAGGAGCTTTATCAAATCGCCAAACTGGTGACGCAATCCTCCGCCGACCTGCTCAACGACTGGTTCGAATTCGATCCGCTCAAGGGCACCAAATCAGCCAGCGGCATCATCGGCACCTTCCTCGGCCCGCATTCGCCGGGCACCGCCTACGTCCTGCTGCATCACTACATGGGCGAGATCGACGGCGCCTTCCGAGCGTGGGGCTTCGCCAAGAACGGCACCGGCGGCGTCAGCGCCGCGATCGCGCGTTCGGCGCAGGCGCTGGGCGTGGAGATCCGCACCAGCGCACCGGTGCAGCAGGTCATCGTCAAGGGCGGACGCGCGGCCGGTGTCGCACTGGAGAACGGCGACGAACTGCGCGCCAAGGTCGTGCTGTCCGCTGCCGATCCGAAGCGCAGCTTCCTGCAATTCGTCGAATCCAAGCACCTGCCCGACGACTTTACCCAGGCGATCCGCAATTTCCGTGTGCGTGGCTCGTCGGGCAAGGTCAACATCGCGCTCAGCGAGTTGCCTGATTTCACGTGCTTGCCCGGCGAGGGACCGCTGCATCGCGGCGCGATCTCGATCAGCCCGAGCATGGACTACATCGAACGCGCCTACGACGAGGCCAAGTACGGGCAGTTCTCGAAGAACCCCTATATCGACATGATCATCCCGTCGATGATCGACCGTGACATGGCGCCGCCGGGACACCACGTGATGTCCTGCTTCGTGCAGTACGCGCCCTACGACATAGAAGGCGGCTGGGACGACGCCAAGCGCGACGCGTTCGGCGAGACCGTGATCTCGACGATCGAACGCTACGCGCCCAACATCCGCCGCGCGATCGTCGGCAAGCAGGTCATCACGCCGAAAGACATCGAGCGCATCGCCGGCATCACCGGCGGCAACATCTTCCATGGCGAATTGTTGCTGCACCAACTTTTCTTCCTGCGGCCGTCGCCGCAGTGGGCGGACTTCCGCACGCCCCTGCCCGGCTACTACTTCGGCGCGGCCGGCGCGCATCCCGGTGGCGGCGTGATGGGCGCGGCGGGGAAGCTGGCGGCGCAGGAAGTATTGAAGGATTGGAAATGAAGGCTTACGCGAACCTTCAATACGACGCCATCATCGTCGGCGCCGGCCTCAACGGCCTGGTCACCGCGAACTACCTCGCGAAAGCGGGCAAGCAGGTGCTGGTCCTGGAGCGCCGCGAGATCGCCGGCGGACAAGCGGTGACGGAATCGCTCGGCGAAGGATTTCCGGTCGACACGCTGCACGCAGGCGGCAGTTTGCGGCCGGATATCGTGGTGGATCTTGATCTTGCGAAACACGGCTTGCCGCTCGCCAGCGGCGACAAGCCTGTCTACCTGTCATTGCTGCCGGAAGGCAAGCAACTGCGCCTCGTCGCCGACGGCGATGACGCACGGACGCTGGCGTCGATCCGCGAGTTCTCCACCACTGACGCCGCGCAGTGGCCCGCATTCGTGGCCTTCATGAACCAGGCAGCGACCTTTCTCGACGCCGCCTACCGCACGCCGATGCCGCGCCTGCCGCACGTCGATCCATGGTCCGAAGGCCTGCCGCTCGCGAAACTGGCGTGGAAACTGCGCCGGCTCGGCGGCAAGGACATGTTCAAGGTCATCCGCGGCATGTCGATGTCGGCGCTGGAGCTGACCGAGGAATGGTTCGAGTCCGAGGAGCTGCGTGCCGCGATCGCCGCTGTCGCCATCCATGGCTCCACGGTCGGCTCGATGTCGGCCGGCACCGGCTACACGCTGATGCACAACTGGCTCAACCGTGGCGGCCTCGCGCATCGGCCGGTGGCGGGCGGCACCGGGCGCATCAGCGATGCGCTGGTCTCTGCGTTGCAGGCGAAGGGTGGAACTCTGCGTACCTCCGCCGACGTGCTGAAGGTCCTGGTCGACAAGCAGCAGGTCACGGGCGTCAGGCTCGCCAACGGCGAAGAGATTGCGACACGGACGGTGTTTTCAGCCGCCGATCCGCGCCACACCCTGCTTGGCCTGGTCGGCGCGGTCGAGTTGCCGCCGGAGTTCGTCTGGCATACGCAGTCGATCAAGATGCGCGGCAGCGTCACCAAGGTGCATCTACGCACTGACGGCTCGCACGGGTTGCCGGCCGGCACGTTGGCGATCGCGCCGACGCTCAAGTACCTCGAGCGCGCCTTTGATGCCGCGAAGTATGGTCAGATCTCCGACGAACCTTATCTGGAGATCACCAGTGTGGGCGACATCGTCTCGATCCATTTCCAATTCTCGCCCTATGCGCTGCGCGACGGCGACTGGGACAGCGCTCGCGCGCATGTCGAGCAGTTGGCCGTCGATACGCTGGCCCGTCATTTTCCGGCACTGCGGGCATCGATCCGGCAGGTGAAATCGATCACCCCACCCGACCTGCAAAGCATCTATGGCCTGACCGAAGGCGACCTCAACCACGGCCAGCTGATCCTCGACCAGATGTTCTTCATGCGCCCGATGCCGGGCTGGTCGAACCACCGCACGCCGATCGACGGCCTGTACCTGTGCGGCAGTGGCGTGCATGGCGGAGGTGGCCTCAGCGGGGCGAGCGGGCGCAATGCGGCGCGTATGGCATCGATCGAACGCCCTGATTCAGGGTGATCCTGCAGGAGCATCGGTCAGGTCCGCATGCAGCAGCCGATGGAACAGATGCTCCCCCGCTTCGCGCCGGATCGACAGGCGCCCAGTCGAATACGCGCGCGAGTTCAGTCCGCGCTGCACCGACTTGCAGATCGCCATGTCCTCGTCCTGGATGATGTTGCCGACGTCGATGCTGGCGCGGTTGCGCTCGCGCGCTTGCTCCGATACGTCGGCGAAATAGAAATCGAACACCACCTCGGTGCGGTCGAGGCCCAGCGGTAGCACGAGGTTGGTATCCATCACGCCTTCGTACCAGTTGATCATGAAGTTCGGGTGCAGCCAGTAGTACAGCGCGCGGTCGCCGCCGCGAACCGCCGAAAACTCCGCGTGCTCGCCGTCCTTGACCATCGGGCTAGCCTGCAGGCAATGGTGCAGACCGTTCTCGATCGTGTAGTTCTTGAAATCGAGCACGCTATTCAGGCCTTTGTGCAGGTGCGGGACGTGGTAGCCGCCGTCGAGGTAGTTGTCGACGAACACCTTCCAGTTGCAGTCGAAGAAATAGTGGCGGCGCTCGAACCAGTGCAGCTTGTCGAGCTGCAACGCCCTGATCTCGTCGATCAGCGTCGGACCGAGGAATTCCTCGAGGCTGGGACCTTCCGCATCGAGCCGCACGAACACCCACTGTTCCCATATCGCCGTCGCCACCGGCGCCAGTCCGTGCGCGCTGCGATCGAAATGGCATTCGCTGTTGAAACTCGGCGTGCCCTTGAGGGCGCCTTCGAGCGTGTAGGTCCAGCCGTGGTACGGGCAGCGCAGGTTCTTCGCGCAACCCTGCGGCTCCGTCATCACCGCCGCGGCGTGGTGGCGACAGACATTGAAGAATCCGCGCAGGACACCGTCGTCGCCGCGCACCACGAGGATCGGCTCACCTGCGAGTTCGCAGGTGACGTACTGGCCGGGTTCGCGCAGCTGGTCGACGCGTCCGGCCAGTTGCCAGGAGCGCGAGAACGTCGTGCGGCGCTCCAGCGCCATGATCCGTTCGTCCACGTACCAGGAAGCTGGAATCGTCGATGCCTCCGCAAGCGGCAGATGCGGGTCGTATTGCCGGAGCAGCTCGGTCACCGATGGCGTCATGGGTTTACCTGGCAAGCGGGCGAGCCGGTCGGGCCCTGCGTCCGCGCAGAGCCATCCTTTCCGAGCGCGGTGTCAGTGTCAATGCGCCTGCGTGGTACGCGGACACCGCCTTCGGTGCGCTGTCGTACCGCAGCAAATGCATGCCAAGCGTCACGGCGATCTTGGTACGCGTCGTTGCAGGTTGCTGACCAGGCGGCTTCGTTGCGACCTTGCAAGGGCAATGGCTACTTCCATGACTACGACGCCGGCCAATGGAGCTTCACTGTCGGCGCTGTCGTCACGATTTCGTCTCATCGAATCTGGGAGCTTGACCAGAGCCGTCATGCCGAGCCGGCGGCTGCCGAAACCGTCACGTCCCTGAATAGGAGTTTGACCGCTTTTCAAGCCCCTGGCCGGTCAGGGAAACGTTTTACGTTGTAACAAAACGTCAGACGCTTGGGCATTGCTTCCATGGGGCCGGGACTCTCCCTCCGGACCTGTAGGCAGGACGCGCATGAGGCTGGCACCATCTTGTCCATAAGGGGATTCGCATGAGCTCATTGAAAATCCAAGTCTGCATCGCAACAGCCGTCTTCGCCGCGGCGAGCTTCGCACCGTCGGCCGAAGCGGCCCCCGTCAATCGCGACTCGTTCGGCACGGCCGCAGGACTGTGTACGCCCGCGTTCGGTCCGTCCGAAACCGCCATCCGCAAGCGTCCGCTGTCTGTCCAGAACGAAGGCACGACCAACGCTTTCGTGACCTGTTCGTTCATGACCGAAGGTCCTGTCTCCGTCGCCTACGTGTACGTGAACAGCTACGACGCTGCCGTCCATACCATCACCTGCACAGGCGTGAACGGCTATACGTCTCGTCCGACCAATGCCTATGTGCCGAAGTCGATTGATGCTCCGGCCGACGGCAGCCAGGAATACATCGAATGGGTTCCGACCGACTTCGGCGGTACTACGGTGTTTCCGTCGAGTTACTTCAGCGTCTCCTGCGCGCTGCCGCCCGGCGCCGGCGTCAATGACATCGGCATGGTTTACAGCGTCGAGATCGGCACCTGATCGTAGCTATCAAGCAAGAGTCTGCAGGCCGCCGCAAGGCGGCCTGTTTTTTGTCAGGGCTTTCGCGAATGGCTAGAAGGACTTGGCGGTACGCATGGCCTGGACGCGTTCCGGCGCCGCGAAACTGTCGCTGCGTGCGAGCGCCCAGAAGTCCTTGAATACCGCGTGCTCCGGGATGCGAGCGAGCAACTCGCCCGGCTCGAGGAAACGATACAACGCGGCAAGCGAACGCACCTCGATCGGCGAGACCCGACGCAGGATGTGTTCCGGCCCCAGCTGCCCGGGATGCTCGAGCCCCGCCGCGCACAGCAGATCGCGCAGCGCCTTCAGCGTGTTGTCGTGGAACTGGAAGACGCGCGTCGCCTTGTCGCCGGTATCCAGCCGTTTCCAGCGCCTGGGATCCTGCGTCGCGATCCCGGTCGGACAGTGGTCGGTATGGCAGCTCTGCGACTGGATGCAGCCGAGCGCGAACATGAAGCCGCGCGCGGCATTGCACCAGTCGGCGCCCATCGACAGTGTGCGGGCGATGTCGAAGGCACTGGTGATCTTGCCGGCCGCGCCGATCCTCACCTTGTCGCGCAGGTCGAGTCCGACCAGCGTGTTGTGCACGAGCATCAGCGCCTCGTGCATCGGCACGCCGACATGGTCAATGAATTCCGCAGGCGCCGCGCCGGTACCACCCTCGGCGCCGTCGACGACGATGAAGTCGGGTAGCAACCCGGTCTCACGCATCGCCTTGGCCACGCCGAACCACTCCCACGGATGCCCGATCGCGAGCTTGAAGCCGACCGGCTTGCCGCCGGAGAGCTTGCGCAGGTGGGCGATGAATTCGAGCAGGCCGACCGGCGTCGAGAACGCGGAATGCCGCGCCGGCGAGATGCAATCGACCCCTTGCGGCACGCCACGCGTCGCGGCGATCTCGGCACTGACCTTCGCGGCGGGCAACACGCCACCGTGGCCGGGCTTGGCACCCTGCGAGAGTTTCACCTCGATCATCCGCACCTGCGGATCGCTGGCATTGGCGACGAAGCGTTCGTCGCTGAAGCTGCCGTCGTCATTGCGGCAACCGAAATAGCCGGAGCCGATCTCCCAGACCAGGTCGCCGCCGTTTTCGCGGTGGTAGGTCGAGATCGATCCCTCGCCGGTATCGTGGTAGAAACCACCTCGTTTCGCCCCCGCATTGAGCGCGCGGATCGCATTGGCGGACAACGAGCCGAAACTCATCGCCGAGATGTTGAACACGCTGGCCCCGTACGGATGCTGCGACTGCGAGCCGACCTGGACGCGAAAGTCGTGCGACGGGATAAAAGCCGGCTGCATCGAATGGTTGATCCACTCGTAATCCACGTCATAGACATCGTGCTCGGTGCCGAACGGCACCACGTCCATGACGTGCTTGGAGCGCTGGTAGACCAATGCGCGCTGCTGCCGCGAGAACGGAGTCTCGACGGTGTCGCTTTCGATGAAGTACTGCCGGATCTCCGGGCCGATCGATTCCAGCCCGTAACGAAAATGCGCGAGGATCGGATAGTTGCGCCGCAAGGTGCTGCGCGTCTGCAGCAGGTCCCAGGTACCAATCACGCTGAGCAGACCGAACAGGGCCAGGCCCCAGCGCCATTCCGGATTAGCCGACATCAGTCCCGCACAGACCAGGGTCATCACCAGGCTCGCGGAGTACGCGGCGTATCGCAGCATCAGTCACGACTCCGGCAAGAGGAGGGTGCCCTCTGTATGGCTGAGGAAGTTTACGGCTTGTCCACCGTTCCTGAATCAGGACGCGCCCGACTCATCCCCAACGGGGCAACAGGCACCAGTGCGGCGCCTGCGGCACCACATTGACGGTATATGAAGCGTTCCGCCACCCGATCTTCCTTAAACCGCAGCAAGAGTCCAAAATCGGTACCCTCGCCAACCCATCCCTGCCTGCATGAACGTCGACGCCGCTAGCCTGGAAGAACTGGGTCTCCTCGAGTGCCTGCACGCGATTGCCCATGGCGAGGAACTGGCGCAGCGTTCCTATGCGCTCAGGGATCGCCTGATCGAGGCGGGCCTTGCCACGCAGACCGAGGAAGGCCTGTCGTTGACGCCAGCCGGCATCGAACGATGCCGGTCGTTGCAGCATCGCGTCGCTTCGGATCGCGAGGCACAGCGGGCGTTCGATGGACAGCAAACTTCGGAAGACGACCCCCCTTCCATGATCGTGGTCGCCAAGAGCGTCTCGGCCGAGCTCAACGAGATCCGCAGGTCGGAAGATACGGGGCAGAACGCTTCGTCTGCGCTCGACTAAGCGACCACTGCGCAATGGCGATTGATCATCGTGCAGGTGATCTGCCCGTCATGGGTCCGGTAACGCGCCCCAGACACGTGGTCGTTACCCAGGTACCAAGTCCGCAAGTGCCATGGTCGCAGCGTCCGGCAGCAATTGCCGCGGCAGGTCGATGGTGAAGATGCATCCTGAGCCGGGAACATCGCGCACGCTCAGGACTCCGCCGTTGACCTCGACGCTGCGCCGTGCAATGGACAAGCCCAGCCCGAGACCGGATTTATTCGTGTCGCTCTGGATGAAGGGACGAAACATCTGCTCGGCATCGCCCGCAGGCAGTCCGCCGCAATTGTCTTCCACGTCGATCAGGATGCGATCGGCGGCTGCGTAGGCGTTCAACGTCACTTCGCTACGGGGCCTGGTGAACTTGAACGCGTTCTGCAGCAAGTTCCCGACCGCCGACATGAGCAGATCGCGGTCACCTGCAACCGCAAGTTTCGGATCGACGATCGATACGATCAGCATGCAATCGTGAAGCTGTGCCTCCAGCGACGCCGACATCTTGATCTCTGTTATGAAGTCGGCGAGCGAGAACAACTGGTGCTCGACAGGCAAGCCTGCCTTCATCCGGACTTCGGCCAGGGAGCGATCGATCAGGTTGCGCAGTCCGACGAGGCTGCGGTCCAGCACGGCACCGGTTGCGCCGGACAGTCCGACATTGCCTTCCTTGATCACGGCAACCGCGAGCGTGGCGGTTGCAAGCAGGTTGCGCAGTTCGTGGGCGAAGAAGCCCAGCCGCTCGTTCAACTCGTCGGCTTGTTTGTCAGCCACGGCAAAATCGCGCTGGTAGCCGAATTCCATCACGGCAACTGCGATTGCGTTGTCCAGGCAACGATTCAATGTTCGGAATTCGTCGATCTCGATGGGCGCGCCCTGCTCGAATGCCAGGTCCGTGACCGCCTGGCACAGGTCGCCATA
>JACMKK010000079.1 GCA_014380115.1 Luteimonas sp.
GACCTGCGCGCCAGCGGCGTCACCATCATCCTGACCACGCACTACATCGAAGAGGCCGAAGACATGGCCGACCGCATCGGCGTGATCAGCAAGGGCGAGCTGATCGTGGTCGAGGACAAGGCCGTGCTGATGCGCAAGCTCGGCAAGAAGCAGCTGACGTTGCAGCTGCAGACGCCGCTGCAGGGCATTCCCGATGCGCTGTCGCCGTTGCCGCTGGAACTGGCCGACGACGGCCACGCACTGGTCTACACCTTCGACACGCAGACCGAGGAGACCGGTATCGCCGCGCTGCTCAAGCGGCTGGGCGAGCTCGGCATCGACTTCAAGGACCTGCATTCGAGTGAGAGTTCGCTCGAGGACATCTTCGTCAGCCTGGTGCGGTCGGGCAACGACAACGGAGCGCGCGCATGAACTGGCACGCGATCCGCGCGATCTACCGCTTCGAGATGGCGCGCACCTTCCGCACCATCACCCAGTCCATCGCCTCGCCGGTGCTGTCGACCTCGCTGTACTTCGTCGTGTTCGGCGCCGCGATCGGCTCGCGCATGGGCGACATCGACGGCGTCAGCTACGGCGCCTTCATCATCCCCGGCCTGATCATGCTGTCGCTGCTCAACGAGAGCATCTCCAACGCCTCGTTCGGCATCTACATGCCGAAATGGGCGGGCACCATCTATGAGCTGCTGTCGGCGCCGGTGTCCTACGTCGAAGTCGTGATCGGCTATGTCGGTGCGGCCGCGACCAAGTCGGTGATGCTCGGCGCGCTGATCCTGATCACCGCGCGCGTGTTCGTGCCCTACGAGATCGCGCATCCGCTATGGATGCTGTTCTTCCTGCTGCTGACCGCGGTCACCTTCAGCCTGTTCGGCTTCATCATCGGCCTGTGGGCCGACGACTTTCAGAAGCTGCAGGTGATCCCGCTGATGATCGTCACGCCGCTGACCTTCCTAGGCGGCGCGTTCTACTCGATCAGCATGCTGCCGCCGGTGTGGCAGAAGATCACGCTGTTCAACCCGGTGGTGTACCTGATCAGCGGATTCCGCTGGAGCTTCTATGGCGTCGCCGACGTCAACGTCGTGGTCAGCGCGGGCGCGATCCTCGGCTTCCTCGCACTGTGCCTGGTCGCGGTGTGGTGGATCTTCCGTACCGGGTGGAAGCTGAAGGCTTGATCCGCTGCGGGTGTTTCATCGTGGGCGTTCATCGGAAAGCGCGTGCTGGGGCGCGGCGCGATTCAGAGCAGCAGGGCGATCAGAAGAACCACTGCCGCCAGCGTCACGGCGAAGAACAGGAACGACACGACAGGATGCGGCGCGGTGCAACCGGTCTCGGCTTTGCCGGGGGTTGGATCCGTTCGGGTCTGCATGACGTCCTCCTCAGAAATAGACGCAGTGCTTGCTCCAGCGCACCAGCGAGACCTGCCAGTTGCTGAGCGTCGGATCGGCGGCCAGCGTGCTCGGCCACATCAGGTTGCCGTTGTCGTCTTCGTCATGGCCCAGCCAGCAGGCATGGCCGATCTCGTGCGCGGCGATGGCGGGGTTGGCCGGCGCCTCGACCACGACGTAGTTGTGGGTCGAGGCGAAGCTGCAGCCCATCGTCAGGAAGGTCGCGCTGTCGGGCTCGACGTTGTCGACAACGATGACGATGATCTGTCCGCCGTAGCCGGTCACGCGACGGAAGCCGTCGGAGAATTTGCAGAACGTGCTGGCGAACTCGTAGTAGGAGCCGCCGATCCACCAGTCTGAGAAGAAGCCGCCGACGTCGCAACTCGGCGTCAGCGCATCGTCCGGAGCGTCGATCGCCGCCTCGCAGGCGCCGGTGTAGACCAGCTTGATGTTGCACAGGCGGTCGTACAGGTCCTGCGCCTTGAGGATCTGCGGCATGACGTCGGCTTCGGTGGCGATGGCGCGGCCGTCGCGTTTCGGGATCAGCACGCCGACATACATGCGCTTGCGCGGGCGGATGCCGACCAGGCTGCCGAGGAAATCGAAGATGCCGACGATGCGCCAGAAGATCTCGGTGAGCCAGTTGAGGATGGTGCGCAGGATGCCGCCGAGAATGGGGATGCTGAGCACGAGGGTGACGATCGCCGCGACCACCGACACGATGACGTTGATGATCTCGCAGACGATGCGCGTGACCCACTTGCCGACGGTCACCAGCACCCAGCGCACGACCTTGACCAGCACCCAGACCAGCCAGCAGAACAGCTTGTTCAGGCACAGCATCCACCAGTTGCACGGCTCGTTGCGGCAACGCTGCTCCTGCTGGTTCTCCCAGGTCTCGATCGGTTGCTCGATCTGCTCCTCGATCCATTCCTGGACTTCGCGACAGACTTCGGCCATGGCAGTGCCTCCGCGCCCGGATCAACCGCTGCCGCGCGTCTGTGCGATCAGCAGGCGCAGTTCGCGCACGAGCCTGCGGCGCGTGCGCAGGTAATGCAGCGCCCGGCCCAGCACGCTGGCCGCCAGGCACAACGCGATCCCGCTCCACAGGTGGATCCACATCCAGTGCGCCGGCGAACCGCGTGCGACGAACAGGCCGAGCGCATAGCCGAGCAAGCCGATGCAACCGGCGGCGTTGGCCGTATTGCAGCCGCAGGCGAGCAGGATCGCGTTGAGTCTGGCTTCGCTGCGTTGCGCGACGCCGGCGTTGATCGTGTCGATGCGCAGCGACACCTTGCGCACCCCCAGCGGCTTGAAGACGTTGCGGCAGCGCGACAGCAGCGTCGCCAGCCCAGGCTGCGTATGCACGACCAGCAGATCGCCGGCGACGAGCGGCGCCGCGCCGTGGCCGCGCGCGGCCGCTGCGAGATGGCTTGCCATGTCGTTTTCCTCCAGGCCGCGCCCCGACCCGGCGGACTTGCTGCGTGCAGGGCGCGGTTATCTGAGCCAACGCGGCGCTGCGAAGACGGCGGCCATGGATCTGGCGCGATCTGATGTCGGAATTCTCTGATGCACCTTCGCAGTCCGGCGCGGAGTGTGCGTCTACCTGCTATTTCCGGGGACAGTCCGTCTGGGTGCGTCCTCCCGGCGAACGCACGGATCCAGGCATTGGCTCCCTCCCCTGCGAAGGCAGGGGAGGGTTGGGGAGGGGTGCCTTCAGGTCGCATGGATGCTTTCCGAAGAGCAAACGCTTTCGCGCGAGTTGCTCGCCTTCTGGCTCGGCAAAGGAAAGTTACTCGCGCTCCGGCGCTCTCGACGGCGAACCTAGTCGAGCGTTGCTTCAGGACTTCACGGAAGCGGCGAGCACGAGCCGCCGCAGATATCGGCCCACGGCCGCCAGCTCAACGGCCCTTGGACGGCAACTCCTTCGCCAGCCAGCGATCGATCATGCGTTTCTCGTAGCGCAACGGATCGGTATCGCCCGCGCCGGTGCCGCTGCTGAGAAAGGCGAAGTCGCTAAGCTTGCGTTCGCCGTGCGCGACGTCGGCACCGTTGGCATCCAGCCGCTTGAAGGTCAATGTCATGCGCGGCGGGTAGACCTCGCGCATGAAGCGCACGGTGTCGAACTGGATACCGCGCCAGGGTTCGTAGTTGCCGGCGCGCTTGATGTCGGTGATCTCGACGTCGAGGCGTTCGCCAGGCGGAAGCCGCTTCTCCGCGCGCTGGCGCAGGTAGCTCGCGAGCTGCACCACCCAGTCGCCTTGCTTGGCTTCGTTGCGGTTGCCGCTGCTGCGCACCTCGGTGAACTGCGCGGGATCGCTCCAACGCACTTCGACAGGACCCTGCGCAGGCAGGCTGCGCGGCGCGTCGGGGTCGGTGACGTTCATGCGCTTGGCCGATGCCGGACCTGCCAGGCATGCGGCCAATGCGATCAGGACGAAAATGCGGCGCGGTGCCATGACGGTGCTCCTGCGGCAACAACGACCATCGGATTCTCGTCCCGCGGCATGGCGCCTGCAAATGTCTCGCCGCTGCCGTTTAACTGCGGTGCTGTTTAACTGCGGTATCGGCAGGACGCACCATGCCGGCGGAGGTCATGCTGTGGACGTCAGGCCTGCGGCGGCGAGTCCAGGAAGTACGGCAGCACCGTGCCCTGCAGCTTGAAGGTCATCGCATTGCCGCGGCGATCGAGCGACCTGCCGACCGCGACGCGGATCCACCCTTCGCTGATGCAGTATTCCTCGACATTGGTCTTCTCCTCGCCGTTGAAGCGGATGCCGACGCCGCGCTCGAGCAGGACGGCATCGTGGAACGGGCTCTTCGGATTCAGCGACAGGCGGTCGGGCAGGACGTCGGTCATCGGGCGTGTGTTGTGGCTGGCGGCGGGGCCACAGGATAAACGTGAAGCGTCGCAGGCGCCCGAAAGCGCGCTCCGGCATGGCTTGGCCGCATGTTCTGAGTGCGCGCCTTCCTGAAGGGATCGTTCATCCGCGCGGGGGTGTTCGGCGTATTCCGGCCCTGCAATGCTGCCGATTCACCGCAAATTCGCGCAACGCGGCAAACACTGCCCGCACCCCTCTGGATGGAGATTGCTCGATGGAGATTGCGATGAAGCGACTGGCCGCATTGACCCTTGCCCTGGCCTTCGTGACCGCCACTGGCGCTGTGCTTGCACAGGAAGCCCTGACCGAGGCGCAGATCCGCGCGCAACTCACCGAACAGGGATACACCAAGGTCAACGACGTGAAATTCAGCGACGGCGTATGGAAGGCCGACGCGCGCAGCGCCGACGGCAACCGCATGGAAGTACGCGTGGACCCGAAGACCGGCAAGGTCTATCCGAACACCGGCGTCGCCAACATGACCGAGGCCGACGTGCGTGCCGCGCTCGCCACGCAGGGCTATACCAACGTGCATGACGTCGATTTCGAAGACGGCATCTGGAATGCCGAGGCCGACGATCCGGCCGGCAAGGATGTCGAGATCAAGATCGATCCGGCCAACGGCAAGGTGATCGGCAAGGAAAAGGACTGAGCCATCGCCGCGTCGTTTCCCCGGTTTGATCGCCGTGATCGCGTCGAGCTGTCGCCCGACGCGATCGCGGCTGCCCTGGCGGCACATCGCTTGGCCGTATCAGCGCACCGCCTCGTAGCCGCCAGTGATGCCATGCGGCGAAAGGACCAGCTGCCAGAGCTGCGCGCGGCGCGCACGGAACAGCGCCATCGACGCTGACAGGTAGAAACGCCACATGCGCCGGAAGCGCTCGTCGTAGTCCGGCAGCGACGGCCACGCCGCTTCGACGTTGCCGCGCCACGCTTGCAACGTGCGGTCGTAGTCGGGACCGAAACCGTGCCAGTCCTCGAGTACGAACCGTCCCTCGCAGCCGCGCGCCATCTGTGCCGCCGAGGGCAGCATGGAGTTGGGGAAGATGTAGCGGCCGATCCACGGATCGGTATGCGTGACCGAGATGTTGCTGGCAATGGTATGCAGCAGGAACAGGCCCTGGTCGGGGCCGTCGTCCGCCAGGCAGCGCCGCGCGACGTCGAAGAAGCGCGCATAGTTCTTGGCGCCGACGTGTTCGAACATGCCGACCGAGGCGATGCGGTCGAAGCGCTCGTGCACGTCGCGGTAGTCTTGCAGGCGGATCTCGACCGGCAACCCGGCGCACAGTTCGCGCGCATGTTCGGCCTGCCGCTGCGACACGGTGATGCCGACGCCGGCGACGCCGTAGCGCCCGGCGGCGAACTTCAGCAGCTCGCCCCAGCCGCAGCCGATGTCGAGCAGGCGCAGGCCAGGGTGCAATTGCAGCTTGCGACAGATCAGGTCGAGTTTGGCCTCCTGCGCCGCATCCAGCGTCTGCGCCTGGCGCCAGTAGCCGCAGCTGTAGACCATGCGCGCGCCGAGCATGGCGCGATACAGGTCGTTGCCGAGGTCGTAGTGGCGCCGACCGACCTCGAAGCTTCGCGTGCGCCGCTGCAGGTTCACGAACCAGGCGCGCAGGCCGTCGGCGAGGTCGCGCACGCCGCGCACGCGGCGGTCGATGCGCGCGGACAGCAGCCGGAACAGCAAGCCATCGAGCGAGTCGGCATCCCAGCCGCCATCCATGTACGCCTCGCCGAGCCCGAGCGATCCCTGCGCGAGGACCCGCGCGTAGAAATGCGGATCATGCACGCGCAGGTCCCAGGGTCGCGTGCCGCCGATGCGGACATCGGCATCGGCCAGCACCCGTTCCACGCGTCGTTGCAGGGCACCACTGGGCATGCGTCCCTCCTGGGCGCAAGGCGGCGTCGCCGGGCCCCGATGATGCGGTCAAGATTAACGTTAGCGCCGCCGCGAGCAAACGGCCGTCTCGGGACGCTGACGCGCTTCCCAAGCGCGGCGTGCCGGCGCACCATCATGGCGGCCGGATTCCCTACCTTCGCCAAGAGCCCGCCGTTACCGCCATGACGCCACCCGATCGCGAGTTCGACCCGGACGACAACTTCGGCAACAGCTTCATCGCCGGCAACGACATCGATGCCGAGGACGCCACGCCCGACGCGCTGGTCTGGCAGCTGCTGCTGCTGATCAATCCGGGCGACGAGGAACTGGCCCTGCAGCAGTTCGACGCCTACCGCGAAACCGCCGACGACGAGGACGCTGCGGACGAAGGCGACGCGGGGCCGGTCTGGCGGCTCAAGGACGTGATCGACTGGCGCTCGGGGTTCTATGTCGATGCGAAGGATCCGGCCGCGCTGATCGACAGCATCGACGAGCTGGCCGCGCGCTGGAACCTGCGCATCGACTGGGGCGTGGAAGATCCCGACGACGACGAGTTCCTCGAGACCATCGACGTCCCGGCGCTGATGGCCACCGCCTACGATCGATTGCGCGAGTACGGCTACACCTTGTGGACGTGGAACACCGAAGGCGACGCCCATGCCGGCTGGATC
>JACMKK010000530.1 GCA_014380115.1 Luteimonas sp.
CGACGGCAGCAGTGCCGCGAGCCTGTTCGCGCTGCCGATCACGATCACGCAGGACCTGCTGGTCGAGGGCAACGAGACGATCCAGCTGCAGCTGCAGCCGTCGGCGACGTCGCCGGCCCCGTACCTGCTGAATTCGAGCAGTAGTTGCGGCGCTGCGGCGCAGACGACATGGACGTACACCATCGTCGACGACGACGCCAACATCAGCCTGACCAAGAACGCCGCGGTGCCGGTGGCGGTGGCCGGCCAGCCGACGCAGTTCGATGTCGTCTACACGCTGGTCGTCAACAACCCGACGCCGCTGCTGCCGGCCAGCTATAGCCTGAGCGATACGCCCGGCCTCGATGCCGACGTCTCGATCGTGTCCGCCAATGTATCGCTCAATGGCGGTGCCGCGACGGCGCTGGCAGGCAGCGGTCCATGGCTGCTGCAGCCGCAGTGGCGGGCCCTCGCGGCAGGCGCGACCGACACCTATCTGCTGACCGTGCGCATCAACATCAATCGCGGTGGCAGCGTCGCCAACGATGCCTGCGCCGCGCCGAGCGTGTCTGGCTCGGGCCTGCACAACAACGCCAGCGCCGTGCTGCAGGTCGTGGCGGGCAACCTCACCTTCAATGCGAGCGCGTGCCGCAACACGCCGACGCCGGTGTGGGCGACCCTGCGCAAGCAGCTCGTCGGACGCGCGATCGTCAACGACCAGGTGCAGGTGCGACTGCTGTCGGGCGGCAATCTCGTCGCGTCGGCGACGACGTCCGGCAGCACCGCCCCGGCGACGGCGTCGACCGGACTGGTGGTGCTGGCGGCGGGCAATACGCTGCAGTTCGAGGAAAGCGTCAAGACCAACGGCACCGGCGCAGACCAGGTGCCGGGTAGCTACGCCACGCAACTGACGTGCACGAATGCGAACGCGGGCTCGGCGACCGTGCTGCCCGGCGGCGCCGGCACGGCGCTCGCCACTCGCCAGCAGTGGGCGGAGTTCACGCCGGCCGGCGGCGACGACCTCGACTGCGTGATCACCAACAGTCCGGCCAGCGCCGACCTGCAGATCAGCAAGACCAACACGCCCGCTGCCGGCGCCGACGACCAGGCCACCGACACGCTCGCGAGCGGCACCAGCACGACCTACGACATCGTCGTGCGCAACAACGGCCCGGCTGCTGCCGACAATGCAACCTTGCGCGATCCGGCGCCGACCGGATTGACTGCTTGCACGCTCGGCGTGCCCGCGTGCACGGCAAGTGGCGGCGCAACCTGTCCAACCACCGGCGCCGCTGCGGGACAGCTCTCGGTCGCGAATCTGCAAGCTGCCGCCGGCGTGCAGATCCCGATCCTGCCCGCGGGCGGCATCGTGACGTTCAAGCTGACCTGCACCGTACCCTGACGGCGCGCGCGTCCGTCCCGCCAGGCCGTCCGTCAGCGGCCATTGCGTTTTCAACGACACGGCATGACAGTGCCGATGCGCACCGGCGTATCGTCGCCGGACGCAGGCGACGGGGCCAGACCGATGTCATCGAACGCTCGGGCGAACGGCCAGCCGGATCGCGGGCTGTGGGCTCGCCGGCACAACCAGGCGCTGGTGGCGCTGGCGCGGCACGTCTGGCACGAGCATTGCACGCTCGACAAAGCCTTCAGGCTGATCTGCGAAACCGCCGCGCAGACGCTCGAGGTCGAACGCGTCAACATCTGGCGGCTCGACATCGAACAGCGCCGCCTGCTATGCGTGCACGCCTACAGCCATGGCACGCACGAGCACAACCCGTCCGGTTTCGAGGAAAGCCTCGACTTCGATTCCGCCTACGGCGTGCTGCTCGACGAGGTGCGCGTGATCGATGCCGCCGACGTCGCCCGCGACGCCACGCTGTCGGCCTCGCAGGCCGCGCTCGGCGATTACCTGCGGCGCCATCGCATCCGCTCGCTGCTCGATGCGCCGATCCGCAGCGAAGGCGACCTGCTCGGCGTGGTCTGCCATGAACATGTCAACGGTCCGCGCACGTGGTCGCCCGAGGACGAGGCCTTCGCCGGCAGCATCGGCGATTACGTCGCCATGGCCTACGAAATCAGTCGTCGGCGCGAGGCCGAGAACCGGCTGCGCTATCTCGAACTGCACGATCCGGAAACCGACCTGCCCAACCGCGACCATCTGCTGGAGGTCGCGCACAACGCCTTGCGGCCGATGCACGGCGACGACAGCGGCCTGGCGGCGATCCACCTGCAAGTCGACGCGCCGCCACCACCCGGCACGCGCCGCGACGACCCGGCAGCCGATGAACTCGGCGTACTGGTCGCGATCGCCGAACAGTTGCGCGGCGAACTCGGCGAAACGGTGACTCTGGCGCGCGTGCGCGACGACGCGTTCGCGCTGCTGCCGCACCGCCACCTGCACGAAACCGAAGCGTTGAGCCTGGCCGAGCGCTGCATCGAGCTGGTGCAGGCCAGCGTGGCGGCCAACGGCATGGGGCACGCCGGTGTCTCGGTCGGCATCGCGTTTTCGCGCGACCTCGCCGCGCCGTCCGCCGATGCCTTGCTGCGCAATGCCGAACTGGCCAGTCAGCGTGCGCGCCGCCACGGACGCAACCGCTGCGAGGTCTTCGACGCCGAACACCACCGCGGCCTGTTGTCGCGCATGCGCACCGAACAGGCGCTGCGCGATGCCTTCGCCGAACAGCGATTGCTGGTGTACTTCCAGCCTGAGGTCGACCTCAATGGCCAGCGCTGGCGTGCGGCCGAAGCGCTGCTGCGCTGGCGCGACGAGGATGGGCTGGTGCGCGCGGCGGCGGACTTCATCGAGATCGCCGAAGCCTCCGGCCTGATCGTGCCGGTCGGGCGCTGGGTCTTGAATGAGGCCTGCCGCGCCGCACGGACGTGGCCGGCGCGCGACGGCGTTGCACCGGTGGTGCGCGTCAATGTGTCCGGGCGCCAGTTCGAGCAGGCCGGACTGGTGGCCGACGTCGCCAGTGCGCTCGCCGAACACGGCCTGCCACCGGAACGTCTGTGCCTGGAGCTGACCGAAACCGCGTTGCTGCGCGACCAGGCCTCGGCCGCCGAGACGCTGTCGCGCCTGCGCACACTCGGTGTCGGCGTCGCGCTCGACGATTTCGGTACCGGCTATTCGTCGCTCGCCTACCTCAAGCACCTGCCGATCGATGCGATCAAGCTCGACCAGAGCTTCGTCGCCGGACTCCCCGCCGACCAGTACGACCTGGCGATCGTGCAAGCGGTGGTAGGGCTGGCCAAGCAGATGCGGATCGATGTCGTTGCCGAAGGCGTGGAAACGCAGGCGCAGGCGGATTGCCTGCGCGGCTGCGGCATCGCACGCGCGCAGGGCTTCCTGTTCGCACCGGCAATGCCGGCGGAGACGCTGCAATTGCGGCTCGCCGAGGGCCGGTAACGCACGGGCTCGATCGGCCGATCGCCTCGAGATTGTCCCGGTTGAGGCCGGCTCTGGCCAAATCCTGAAGGATTAGGCTTCGTGGATGAAACGTGATGAGCAGCACAGTTCGTCCGTGACATACTGCCCCCCAGCGACGTTCGGCTAGCAGTTTGAAGTGCGCCAAGCGTCGTGGCTGCCGGTGCGAACCCGCACTGCCAGGGCTGCCGCAACAGGGGTGTTCACCGACTTAACCATTGCCCATGGGCGAACGGTCTGCGGCCGACGTAGTCGCGCACGCGGTCAATTCCGCATTTGGGCGAAACCGCCGCGACAGCGGCCCGACACTTAGGAGTGACAATGAAACGTACGGCTTTCCTGCTACTCACGCTTGCGACCTCACCCGCATTCGCGACAGACGCACTGCAACTGGAAAATGGCAATGCGATGAACAACTGCCGGGGCGCGTTGCCGGTGCATGAAGCGTCGCTGCGCAGCCGTCCATTGGCGCTAGTCAACGAGAGCGGCGGTCCGGCCTACGTCAACTGCGCTTTCCGCGCGCCGACGAACAGCGCCGGCCAGGAAGCCTTCGGTGCGGTACTGCACAACTATGGCGACGCGACGGTTTCGGTCAATTGCGTCGGCGTGGTCGGTGTGGACGATGGCCAGGCCACGTACATCCCGCGCACGGTGTCGCTCGCTCCTGGCCAACGCAAGCTGCTCAACTTTGACTACGTGACGGACAACGAGAACAAGCGCTTCCAGGCGAACACCGGATTGCAGTGCCTGTTGCCGGCCAACGTCGGCATCAACGAAACGCCGCAGGCGTTCCGGCAGAAGTAGGAAAGACCAGCCCATCGGCCCCGAGCCGGTGGGCTGTCCTTGCAAACGCTTTGGACGGGCATCGCGACGACTGTCGTGCGATCGCACTGGGCTGTCGGGCGGCTCCGGGTCGCGGTGTGCCGCGTCGTCGCGCAGCCTTCGACCGGCGTCGCACCTTACTGCGCCGCCGCGTCCTCGATCGGAACGTCGTGCGCGCGCAGCCATTCGCGGATGGCCTCGCGGCTGCGTTTCGCCTCCGCGCTCAGCACGCTCTCGCGGGTCTTGAACAGATAGCGCTGGAAGGTCACGCCCTGCACGTTCTTCACCCCGGGTTCGGCGCCGGCCTTGAGCAAGGCCAGGGCATGCTTCGGGTCGTTATATTTGGCGGCCTGATGCAATGCGGTGTTGCCGGCGCGGTCGACGGCATCGGGGTTGGCACCGGCGGCGAGCAGGGCATCGAACTGCGCGTCGCGGCCGCCGCGCAGCGCGGAAAAGATCGGCGTGGTCTGCGTAGTGCCGTTGCGGGCATTCGGGTCGGCCTTGTGCTCGAGCAGCAGCGTCAGGTATTTCGGATCATCGGCCATCGCGGCCAGATGGATCACGGTGTCGCCATCGATGCCGGGCCTTGCCGGATCGGCGCCGGCGTCGAGCAGTGTCTCGATGCCGCGCGTGGACTTGCTTAGCAGCGCCCATTGCAGCGGCGTGACCTGCTTGTCGCCGTGGGCGTCGGGATCGACGCCGGCCTGCGCCAGCGCACGCACTCGCGCGCTATCGCCGTCGACGGCCGCACTGGCCAGTTCGGCGACGCGCGGATCGGAAAACGCCTGTTTTGCATCCACCGGCGACACTCCCTGGCGGGCGCATGCGACGCCCGAGAACAGCATAAACGACGCGATCAGGATCCAGCCGAGGGTGTGATGGCGATAGCGGACGCGGCTGTCGGCGTCCGTCTTGTGCGGATCGTGTTCACGGCGGGGCGGCACGCGGCGCGGCGTCAGGACCATGCGCAGAGTCTAGAACAGGCTTTGGTTTTGCCCGTCATGACCAGCCATGCGGCTGTTGAAAACCCCGCCTTCGCAGAAATAACGATGCGAGGCTTTGCCCGGTGACCGAAAAAAGCCTCAGAACCAATTGCCCGGATTCCAGCCGCTTTCCTTGAAATCATTCCAGCGATCTCCGGCCCAGTTGCCGACATCGCTGGCGCGATCGCCGACCCAGTTGCCGACATCGGTAGCGCGATCGGCCACCCAGTTGCCGGCGTCGACCGCGCGATCGGCCACCCAGTTGCCGGCATCGGTCAATCGATCCGTGGCCCAGTCGCCAGCGGTATCGAGCTGGTCGCTGACCCAGGCGCCTGCGGTATCGAGTTTCTCGTTGACCCACGTCCCCGCCGTATCGAGACCGTTGCCTAGCCACTGCGAGCCATCCTCGATCCAGCCGCCGACCGTGCGGCCGGCGCCATCGAGCCCGACGGCATTGCCGAGATCCCGGACCAGCCCGCCGACAAGGTTGCCGCTGGCCTGCACGGTGTCGCCGGCCAGGTTGAGGCTGCGGTCGACGATGTCGCCTGTCAGGTTCAGGCCGGCATCGACGACGTCGCCGGTGAGGCTGAGCGCGGCGTCGACGGGTCGACCGTTGACGAGGTCGCGGCCGGCGTCGACGACATCGCTGGTCAGATCGGTCGCGACGCTGGCGACATCGCCGACCAGGCCCACGCCTTCGCGGATGACATTGCCCGCGACGTCGAGCACAGCTTCACCGGGACGCGCCAGCGCGGTGTCCAGCGGCGAGGTCTCGATCGGCGTGACGTGGCCGTTCTCGAGGCCGCGCAGCACCGCAGGCATCAGGTGCGCGCGGATCGGATCTTTGATCAGGTAGGTGTTGTCCAGGCGCAGTTCGTAGCCGACGGCATCGGGCAGCGGCGATACGCCCTGTTGGGCGCCGGTGAGGATGTCGTTCTGGACGTTGTAGCGGCGGACGAGGCCGTCGGCGGCGACTTCGCGCGCGCCGTTCGGCGTGAAGTTGAGGCTGCGCAGGGTTTCGTCGCTCAGGCCGGCTGCGTTGAAGGTCACCGCGGGACTGTCGGTGGCCAGCGCGGCCGCCGAGGCGAGGCCGCCACCGAGCGAATGTCCGGTGATGACCAGGTTGTCGCCCCATTCGGCCGAAGCCTCCTGCGCGAGCGCCATCGCGTCGCGGTACTGCGCGGTCTCGAAGCCGAGCCCCTGGCCGCCGTTGGCGATCCAGTCCGGGATGCTGGTCGGGTCGGTGCCGGCGAAGGCCAGCACATAGCGGCCGTTGCCGTCGGTGTAGATGGCCGCCTGGAAACCGGTGGCGTCGCTGGAACGCGGCGTGCTGATGCCCGGCGGCAGGTCTGCGTCCTGGACGCGCGTCCAGTTGCCTGCGCCGATGCGGTTGGTGCTCTCGGCGTTGTAGACATCCTCGGACAGCAGCGCCAGATCGTGGTCGATGCCGGCCTGCGGCAGCTGGCCGCGGACCTCGTCGGAGAAGGAGCCTGCGGGGACGGGGGCCTGCGGGTCGTTGGCCGCGAACAGCTGCCCGAACTGCGGGTGGTAGGCCGGCTCGGCAACATAGGCGGCGTTGCCCTGCAGCCACTGGTCGTAGCCGGCGGGATCGACTTGCGGGTCCGGCGGTGGCGGCAGTCGGTACTGCTCCGCGATCGACTGCGCGGTATTGAACTGTACGGACATGTCCGGCTTCCTCGCCTCTCCCAGTCTTCCCGCAAGCTAGAGGTCGGCGGGCGGGGGCGCCAGCTAGGGCTGACCCCAGATCATGCGCCGGCGTATGGTCGGTGGGGACGTCGCGCGCCAGGGCGCGCGCTACGGCCGACCCGGGCGCTGCGCTATCTTCTTGCGCTCGCTCCTGCGCGGAATCGCCATGTCATCGATCTCGTCCCTCTCGGGCTTGTCCTGTCGCCGTACCGCATTCGGCCTGGCGCTCGGCCTCACGTGCCTTGCGTCGGCCGCCGCCGACCGCGTCACCGGGCTGCCCTTCGCCACGCGGAGCGAGGTCTACGCGCCGCATGCGATGGCCGCGACCTCGCATCCGCTGGCCACGCAGATCGCGCTCGACGTGATGCAGAACGGCGGCAGCGCGGTCGATGCCGCGATCGCGGCCAATGCCGCGCTCGGCCTCATGGAACCGACGGGCAACGGCATCGGCGGCGACCTGTTCGCGATCGTCTGGGATCCGAAGACGAAAAAGCTGCATGGCTACAACGGCTCGGGCCGATCGCCGAAATCGCTGACGCTGGCCGAGTTCCAGAAGCGCGGCTTGACCGATATCCCGCCGAACGGCCCGTTGCCGGTCAGCGTGCCGGGCACCGTCGATGCCTGGTTCGCGCTGCACGACCGCTTCGGGCGTAAACCCATCGCCGACGATCTCGCGCCCGCGATCCGCTATGCGCGCGAAGGCCATCCGGTGCACGAGGTGATCGCCTACTACTGGGGCCTGTCGGCGCCGCGCCTGTCGAAATGGCCGGGCTACAAGGAACAGTTCACGATCGACGGCCGCGCGCCGAAGCGCGGCGAGACCTGGAAGAACCCGAACCTCGCCAACACGCTCGAGAAGATCGCGCAGGGCGGGCGCGATGCGTTCTACAAGGGCGACATCGCGCGCACCATCGACGCCTACTTCAAGGCCAATGACGGCTTCCTCTCGTACGACGACCTCGCCGCGCACCACGGCGAATGGGTCGAGCCGGTCAGCACCAACTATCGCGGCTACGACGTCTGGGAACTGCCGCCGAACAGTCAGGGCATCGCGGCGCTGCAGATCCTCAATCTGCTCGAACCGTACGACCTGAAGAAGTACGGCTTCGGCAGTCCGGAGCACGTGCACCTGTTCGTCGAGGCCAAGAAGCTCGCGTTCGCCGACCGCGCGCGCTGGTACGCCGATCCGGCGTTCGGCAAGTTGCCGGTGTCCAAGCTGATCTCCAAGCCGTACGCGAAACAACGCGGCAAGCTGATGTCGCTCGACAAGGCCGCGCGCGAAGTGCAGCCGGCGACGCCGAAGGAACTCGACGAAGGCGACACCATCTACATGACCGTCGCCGATGCCGACGGCATGATGGTGTCGCTGATCCAGTCGAACTATCGCGGCATGGGCAGCGGCATGGCGGCGCCGGGGCTGGGCTTCATCTTCCAGGATCGCGGCGAGATGTTCGTGCTCAAGGAAGGGCATCCGAACAGCTATGCGCCGGGCAAGCGGCCATTCCAGACGATCATTCCGGCGTTCATCACCAAGGGCGGCAAGCCCTGGCTGAGCTTCGGCTTGATGGGCGGCGCGATGCAGCCGCAGGGCCACGCGCAGATCGTGATGAACCTCATCGACTTCGGCATGAACCTGCAGGAAGCCGGCGACGCGCCGCGCATCCAGCACGATGGTTCCACCGAGCCGACCGGACAGGCGACGGCGATGAGCGACGGCGGCGAGGTCGATCTCGAAACCGGTTTCCCCTACGAGACCGTGCGCGAGCTGATGCGCAAAGGTCACAGCGTGCGTTTCTCCAACGGCCCGTACGGCGGCTACCAGGCGATCATGGTGAATCCGCAGGGCCCGGGTTACATCGGCGCCAGCGAATCGCGCAAGGACGGGCAGGCGGCAGGGTACTGACGGTTGCATGATCAACAACGATCTCGATCTGGAACACTATCGCCGGCAACTTGCCGCGCACAAACGCGTGCAGGTCCGCGACTACCTGCAGCCCGACGCAGCCGCGCGGCTCGAGTCCTGCCTGGCGAACGAAGTGCCGTGGACGCTGGCGCTGCGCGATGGCGCGGGCCCGCGCACGATCGCGCATGCCGAGTACGCCGCGTTCGACGCCGCGACTTCGGC
>JACMKK010000080.1 GCA_014380115.1 Luteimonas sp.
CTCATCGTCGGGCTCGGCAATCCGGGTCCCGAACATGCACGGACCCGGCATAACGCCGGGTTCCGTTTTATCGACGCGCTCGCCGAAAAATCGGGCGAGCGTTTCGGCCTGGACAGCAAGCTGTTCGGCGAGATCGCCAAGATCAATGTCGGTGGGCGCAACGTGTGGCTGTTGAAGCCGGCGACCTTCATGAACCTCAGCGGCAAGTCGGTCACGGCCGCATTGCGCTACTGGAAGATCGAACCGGAAGAAGCACTGTTGGCGCACGACGAACTGGATCTGCCTCCTGGTACCGCGCGGTTGAAGTTCGACGGCGGCCACGGTGGCCAGAACGGATTGCGCGACACCATGCGCTTGCTCGGGCATGGCAGATTTCATCGACTGCGGATCGGCATCGGTCATCCTGGTCACAAGGACAAGGTCACGCCGTGGGTGCTGGGACGCGCCTCGGCCGGCGACGACGTCGAGATCGCGCGTTCGATCGACGACGCGCTGGACGTGCTGCCGCTGGCGGTGTCCGGCGATTTCAACGAAGCCATGAAACGGCTGCATACGCCGCGCGCCTGAGCGCGCCGCACAAGACAACGCGTTGGCGCCACGGCGCCGCGCACACGGAGTAAACGATGGGCATCAAATGCGGCATCGTCGGCCTGCCGAACGTCGGCAAGTCGACCCTCTTCAACGCGCTGACGAAGGCCGGCATCGCCGCGGCCAACTTCCCGTTCTGCACGATCGAGCCGAACGTCGGCGTAGTGCCGGTGCCCGATCCGCGTCTGGGCGCGCTGGCGGAAATCGTCAAGCCGCAGAAGGTGCTGCCGACCGCGGTCGAGTTCGTCGACATCGCCGGGTTGGTGGCCGGAGCCGCGAGCGGCGAAGGCCTGGGCAACAAGTTTCTCGCCCACATCCGCGAGGTCGATGCGATCACGCACGTGGTGCGTTGCTTCGAGAATTCCGATGTCATCCACGTCAACAACAAGGTCGATCCGATCTCCGACATCGAGACGATCGATACCGAGCTGGCGCTGGCCGATCTCGAGTCTGTCGACAAGGCATTGCAGAAGGCCGAGCGCTCGGCCAAGACCGGCGACAAGGAAGCCAAAATCCGCGCCGAGGTGCTTGCGCGCGTCTCCGCGGGTTTGAACGAGGGCAGGCCGGCGCGCGCGCTGGGACTGTCGGATGACGACCGCGAGGCGGTGCGCGATCTGTTCCTGCTCACGCTCAAGCCGGTGATGTACGTTGCCAACGTGCTCGAGGACGGTTTCGAGGACAACCCGCACCTGGACGCCGTGCGCGCGCGCGCGGCGGGCGAGGGCGCCGAAGTCGTGCCGGTTTCGGCCGCGATCGAGGAGGAATTCTCGCAACTCGACGATGTCGACCGCGATGAATTCCTCGCCAGCATCGGCCTCGAAGAACCCGGCCTCAACCGCGTGATCCGCGCCGCTTACAAGTTGCTAGGCCTGCAGACGTATTTCACCGCAGGCGTGAAGGAAGTGCGCGCGTGGACGGTGAAGGCGGGTTCGACCGCGCCGCAGGCTGCCGGCGTGATCCACACCGATTTCGAGAAGGGTTTCATCCGCGCCGAAACCATCGGCTACGACGATTTCCTGAAGTACCGCGGCGAATCCGGTGCCCGCGACGCCGGCCGCCTGCGTCTGGAAGGCAAGGAATATCGCGTGAAGGAAGGCGACGTGCTGCATTTCCGTTTCAACGTCTGA
>JACMKK010000081.1 GCA_014380115.1 Luteimonas sp.
GTGCCGATGGTGCTGGAGCTGGTGCTGGAGTCCACGTTCGCGGTGGTGGACATCTTCTTCGTCGCCAAGCTGGGCTCGTCCGCGGTGGCCACGGTGGGGCTGACCGAGAGCTATCTGTTCTTGCTGTACTCGATCGCGATGGGGCTGGCGATGGCTGTGACGGCAGTCGTCGCGCGGCGCATCGGCGAGCACAAGCGCGAGGAGGCCGCGATCACGGCGGTGCAGGCGATCCTGATCGGCGTGCTGGTGTCGATGCCGTTTTCCGTGATCGGCATCGTCTACGCCAAGGACCTGCTGCGCCTGATGGGCGCCGATGCGTGGACGCTGGAGCACGGCTACCGCTACATGCAATGGATGCTCGGCGGCAACGTGGTGATCATGCTGCTGTTCGTGATCAACGCGATCTTCCGTGGCGCGGGCGATGCCGCCATCGCCATGCGCGTACTGTGGCTCGCCAACGGGCTCAACATCGTGCTGTGCCCGCTGCTGATCTTCGGCATCGGCCCGTTTCCGGCGATGGGCATCGAAGGCGCCGCACTGGCCACCGTCATCGGCCGTGGCACGGGCGTGCTGTACCAGCTCTGGGTCCTGTTGCGCGGCGGCCAGCACATCCGCGTGGCGGCCTCGCAGCTCGCCTTTCACGGCGCGATCCTGTGGAACATCGTGCGCACCTCGCTCGGCGGTATCGGCCAGATGATCGTGGCGATGACGTCGTGGATCTTCCTGATGCGGATCCTGGCCGACATCGGCAGCGAGGCCGTCGCCGGCGCGACGATCGCCATCCGCATCATGATGTTCACGCTGATGCCGGCCTGGGGCATGTCCAATGCCGCGGCCACGCTGGTCGGCCAGAACCTCGGCGCCGGCGAGCCGGGCCGCGCCGAAGCCTCGGTGTGGAAGATCGGCTGGTACAACATGGCCTTCACCCTCGCTATTTCGGTCGTGTTCTTCTTCATGCACGACCGGTTGATCTCGATCTTCAGCGACGACCCCACAGTGATCGCGATCGGCGGCGAATGGCTGCGGATCCTGTCGTATTCCTACTTCGTCTACGGCTGGTGGATGGTCGCGGTGCAGGCCTTCAACGGCGCCGGCGACACGGGCACGCCGACCAAGATCAACCTGGTGTTCTTCTGGCTGATCCAGATTCCGCTGTCGTATTGGTTGGCGATCAAGTTGGACTGGCAGCACTCGGGCGTGTTCTGGGCCGTGTTCGTATCCGAGACCTCGGTCGGCCTGTTCACGCTGTGGCTGTTCTCGCGCGGCAAATGGAAAACGGTCCACGTCTAGCGTCGTGCGTAGGGCGAGCTCAAGCCCGCCTTCATGCAGGTCGCCGACATCCGGCAGACGGGCCGGGGCCCGCCCTACGACGATGCATGGTTACGCGGTGTGCTCGCGCTCCAAAGCTGAATCGATCGTCACACGCACCGCCGCCACCTGCGCCGCGTTGCATTGCTCGGCGGTGACACGGGGACTGCCGGGATAGCGCTCCCTTCCGGTGCCGCGCCACGCTGCCATTCACCCCAGTTGCGGCCGCATTTTCGACCGAGCCACGTTGATCGGTGCACAGGGGGTCAACATCGTGCACGTCCCGACCGGGATGGAGGGCTCCCATGCGCGACTTCAGCCGATTCGATGCGTTCTTCGATGACGCGATGTCCGCCCTGCCCCGCTTCAAGCGTGCCGGCGTTTCGCAAGGAGATCGCCGATGCCGATGATCCGGAAGTACGGACAGGCCTGGACGCGTCGCCACGACGATCCGCGGACGCCGTTGCTGCCATCCACCACTGAGATCGACTACCCACGGTCACTGGAAGAACTGATCGCACTGTGTCGCGATCGTGAGCCCACCGTGCGACTGCGTGCGGCCGGCAGCCATTGGGCGCTGTCCGAAGCGGCGATCAGCGACCACGTGTTCGTCGAGACCCACGACCCGCGCAACCAGGTCGCGGCCATGGACAGGACGCTCGGCGATGTCATCCCGTCGCGCCTGCATCCGGAGCTGCTGGAGAGGATGAAGGACCCTGACTTTCCGGCCCTGCACGGCACCGTGGTGCATGTGGAAGCCGGCAAGCGCATCTACCAGCTCTACGGCGAACTCGACCGCTTCAATATCGCCAGCGGGCTGGGCAAGCACATCCGGGACATCACCGACGGCATGGTGCATTTCGCCGGGCCCTGGGCGTTCGCCACGATGGGCGGCGCAGGCGGACAGACGGTGGTCGGCGCCTTCAGTACCGGCACGCACGGCGGCGATTTCGATCGCGGACCGCTCGCCGATTCGGTGGTGGCGCTGCACCTGGTGGCGGACGGCGGTATGCATTACTGGATCGAACCGGTCGACCGCGAGCGATTCGCGCCGCAACTGTGCGACGACGATGCACTGACCGCGCTCTACGGCCATGACCGATACGGCGGACCGGACAACTTCCGCATCATCCGCGACACGGACATCTTCAACGCGGTGCTGGTGTCGGTGGGCCGCTTCGGCATCCTCTACTCGGCCGTCCTGCGCGCCGTGCCGCAGTACTCGCTCTGGGAGCGTCGGCGCCTGCACTTGTGGCAGGACATCAAGCACCAGATCGCCGACCGCGGCGGACTGCTGTTCAACGACTCCGAAGTCGAAGCCGGCCCCTCGAAGCAGCGGTTCCTGCAAGTCGTGGTCTGCCTCACGCCGCACCTGAATTTCATGCGCAACCTGGTGGGCGTGACCAAGCGCTGGAATGCCCCGGATGCGCCGCTCGGTCAAGCGCAACGTGTCGGCGAGATCCTCAACCAGGCAGCCGTGGACAATGGCACGAAGGATCCGGTCTTCTCCAAGGCGGGCAAGAATTTCCCCTACTCTCCCCACCCCGACAATCCACGGATGACGGAGGAGCCAGGCATGCTCGACCGTGCCTGCGCCGATGCGAGTTTCCTTCACGGCATCCTCGAGGAAGCGCAGCGCGAGATCGAGAAGTTCGTCGAATCGAACGGCACCGAAGTCGGTGCCGGTGTCGCCGCGGTGGCCGTGGTCGGCGGCGTCGGACTGCTCGCACTGCTCGGCGCACTCGCCCTGTTCGCGCTGCTGCTGAAGGAGCTGCTCGACCAGTTCGACGCCGATGACCGCCTCGGCGAACATATGGAGCGCATCAAGAACAAGCTGCTGGACCCGGACGAGCCCGATCCGATCAAGCGCGCCGCCGGCCTGTTCGCCTGGCAGCTGATCGCCTACAAGGTCTTCACCAGCCTGCAGAGCGACCTGAGCTTCGGTGCCCTGAGCTATGCGGTGATGGACCGCAAGAACTACCTGGACAGGAGCTGCGAGCACAACGTCGCGTCGGTCGAGGTCTTCTTCGACGCCATGGACAGCCGCCTGATCGCCTTCATCGACGCATTGATCGCGTTCGAAATCAACCAGGAAATGCAGGGCAAGGCATTCCTCGGCTATGTCTCGATGCGCTTCACCGGCCCGACGCGCGCCTTGATCGGGATGCAGCGCCACTCGACCACGTGTTCGGTGGAGGTGGCCGGACTGAAGGACCTGTCCGGCTCGGAGGACCTCGTGCAGTACGCCGCGGCCCTGGCCCTGAATCCCAACGTCCGCGGCATCCTGCACTGGGGCCAGCTCAATCCATCGCAGCGCGCGCAAGTCGAGTTACGTTTCGGCAGCGACCTGGACGCCTGGCGCGAGGCGCTGCGCCAGTTCCTCCCGGCCCACGCGGACGATGGCTTCAGCAATGCCTTCACGCGTCGCACCGGCCTGGAACCATTCTGAGGGGACTAGACATGGATCAGCAGATCACGTTCGCCGGCCCATGGACCGTGACCGTCGCGGACGAACACCTCGGCGAAGGACCGCTCACGCTACGCCTGCGATTCATCGGCACCAGCGGCGGCGACATGGACGTGGACGATCCACAAGCGGGGTTCCGCGTCGATGCCGACGGCGCCGACTGGGCGATCGCGCTCGAGGGACTGATCGATGCACAGCCACCGATCCGCGCGCCGCTGTTGTCCGTGCACACATTCGAGCGCGCGCGTGGCTGGATCGTGGACATCCATACGGGCGACGACCTGCCACCGCAGTTCTACAACCAGCACGCGCGCATGCACCTGCAATGCGTCTGTCGCGATCCGGAAGTCCAGCCACTGCCAGCCGAGCCGCTTTACGATTTCAGCATTCCGGAGGGGCGTCACGGTTAGCGGAACTAGCGCAGGAGGACATGATCCTGTTCGGCGTGTGGCAGTCGCGGCCCTGTCGCCAAACCATGGTTCCAAAGACCCTCTTCGGTAGGGGTTTTTCAATCTGACCAGCTTCGAACAGTGTCATTTCTCGTCAGGGGTGCCTCGCCCGCCGCGCCACTTGGTGGCATACGGCAGCACGAACAAGTACAGGCCGGTCAACAGGAGCAAGGCGAGCGGAAGCAGCGGCACGTACGACACCCAGACGATCGGCTTCTCCTGTGCCAAGGCGATGAAAGTGGCGATGACGGTCACCGTAAAGGCAATGGCCACCCAGCGGTGGAACTGCCGAATCCACTTGTTCCAGTTCATTGGGACCTCCTGTGAAGACCAGCAACCCCAATGGCCGGCGAATTACCGGGTGGGGAACGTTCAGCGGTTGTAGACGTTGGTTGCGATCGCCCGATGGCTCAGCGCAGCTCGTTGATGCGGATATGGTTGCCCGCGGGATCGCGGAAAGCGCAGTCGCGAACCCCGTACGGCTGATCGGTCGGCTCCTGGACGACCTCGGCGTCGCTGGCCTGCAGCTTCGCGAAGGTGGCGTCGAGGTCGGCGGTGGCGAGGATGATCATGGCGTAGGTGCCCTTGGCCATCATCTCGGTGATGGTGCGGCGCTCGTCGTCGGTGAGGCCGGGGGTGGCGGCCGGTGGGTGCAGGACGATGCACATGCCGGGCTGGTCGGAAGCGCCGACCGTGATCCAGCGCATCCCGTTGTAGCCGACATCGTTGCGGACCTCGAAGCCGAGGGTGTCGCGATAAAAGGCCAGCGAGGCGTCCGGGTCGTTGTGCGGGAGGAAGGTCGAGTGGATGGTGATGTCCATGGCGATCATGCTCGGTGTGGTCGGGCCGTCATGCTAAGTCCGGCTCGGGCGCCGGCGCTTCTCGATTCCTGATCGGTCTGGTCACTTGTTTCGCCACGCACGGCGGCATCCCCTCGGTCGCGAGCGCCGCCTCGCGCCGATAGACGCTGGGCGGCACGCCGACCAGCTCGGTAAAGCGAGTGCTGAAGGTGCCCAGCGACGAGCAGCCGACCGCGAAGCAGACCTCGGTGACATTCAGGTCGCCACGACGCAGCAGCGCCATCGCGCGCTCGATGCGCCGCGTCATGAGGTAGCTATACGGCGACTCGCCGAAGGCGCGCCGGAACTCGCGGCTGAGGTGCCCAGCCGACATATGCGCGCCACGGGCGAGCGCCTCGACGTCCAGCGGCTGCGCGTACTCCCGGTCGATCCGGTCGCGAACGCGGCGCAGTCGTGCGAGGTCGCGCAAGTGCAGCGCTGCGGCGGTTGGGCTGGTCACCTGCGCGATCGTCCCACGTCGCATCAACCTGCTCAAGCGCGCAGGGCGGGCAAAAGCTCGCCTTACGCGGGTTGCTTTTCCACCGCGAACGCACCGGTCGATCGCTGGAACGATTGGCCGACACGCGAACGCGAGCGCGTTGCCTCCAATGCAGGCGGGCCACCCGCATCGGGCGCAGACGGGACGACTTGCCGTTCCGCGGATCGCGGCCACGGCGTACATGTAGCCAATGCACGACAGGAGAGCACCATGCAGATCAACAGACGCGAGTTCGTCATGCTGATGTCGTCGGTCGCCGTTGCGCTGGCGGCGCCCAGGGTGTCGGCGCAGGCGCTGCGCGTGCGGCGCGAGATCCGCACGCTGTCACCGACCGATCTCGACGCGCTGAAGGCGGGCGTGCAGGCGATGCGAGCCTTGCCCAAGGACAACTACCGCAGCTGGCTCTACCAGGCCGGCGTGCATGGCGCACCCGCGGCGGACAGCGCCGGCGTGCCCGATGCCGCCACGTACTGGAACCAGTGCATACACGGCGGCCTGCATTTCCTCAGCTGGCACCGCTGGGAACTGCTGTTCATCGAAGAAATCATGCGGCAGATGTCGGGCCACTGTGATTTCGCGCTGCCCTATTGGGATTACGTGGCCGACGGCTTCTTGCCGGATCCGCTGCGCCTGCCGGCGGACGGTACCAATCCGCTCTATAACGACACCCGCGCGGCCGCATTGAACGCCGGCACCGCGGGACTCTCTGGCATGCATTTGGGGTCGCTGGACGAAACCGCGTTCGCCAGCTTCTCGAGCCTCCTTTATGGGAACCCGCATTCGGCGGTGCATGGGCAGGTGGGCGGCAACATGGGTTCGGTGCCCACCGCCGCGCGCGATCCGGTGTTCTACCTGCACCACTGCAACATCGATCGCTACTGGGAATGTTGGTCGCGCAAAGGCGGTACCAATCCTGGCGCGCCCTGGCCGGGACAGGCGTTCCCATTCCGTACCCTGTCCGGGCATCGCGATGCCCGGGCCGGCGATGTCGGCAGGACCGGCGACGTGGGCTACACCTACGACAGCCTGCCGTGCGCGCCGCCGATCCACCCCGACCTGCTCGACTGGCTGCGCAGGCTGCGCTACCTCCGGCTGCGCGTGCGTCCGCGCCCGATCCCGGGCCCGGATCCCTGGCCATGGCGCGCGGTCTTCACCACCGAACCCTTCACGATCACCGGGCAGCCGCTGGCCGTGGTGCTATCGCAAGGCGAACTGCAGAAGGCGGGCATGCCCGCCGCATTGGGCGGCGCAGACGGCACGGTCGCGGTGACGCTGCACGGGGTCGAAATGTCGAAGGCCGCACGGGCCGGCGGATTCTTCGTCGATGCATGGGTGGCTCCGGTCGCCGCACTGCGCTCGGGCGACACGCGCAACGCGCTGCGCATCGGCAGCTTCAGCAGTTTCGACCTGTCAGTGCATGCGGGGCACACGGGACACGACGCGGCCGCGCGCGCCTCTGTTCCATCGCCGATCGCGATGCCCCTGGGCGAACGCGCCATGCGCCTGATCGCAGGGGCCAAGGATGACCTGGCCATCATCTTCGTGCGCCAGGGATTGGTGGACCGCAAGGGCCAGCCCGTGGATGACCAGGGGCAGGCGACCTTGTTCCAGGTCGAAGGGATGGGACTGGAGGTTGCCGCGGCTACCCGCTGACGCAACGGGCGAGCCGGTCCGCAGGTCTGAGTAAACGGGGTCAGGTTCACTTGTCCGGACCTGCCTTGCGACGCGTCGCGTTGCTATCGGAAACCTACCGGCTCGAGCGTCGGACATCGTCCATCTCAAGGAGTTTGAAATTGAACCTGGAATCTTTTCCCTGCGATCCCGCTTTTGAATCGGCTCACACATGCCAGTGCTCACCCGGCGCACCGCCCAACAAGCCAGCGCAATGAACCAGTGAACCTGACCCCGTTTTTTCCGAACCTGTTTCTCGATCCCGCTACCGCTACCTGCCGAATAACTTGCGCGCGTTGCCGGATCGGATCTTGGTCTTCTCTTCTGCCGTCAGATCCAGCCGTTCAAATGCATCGACGGTCTTGCCGAGCGTGATCTGCGGGTAGTCGGAGCCCAGCAGCACGTGATCGATGCCGACGTTGCGCAGCGTCCAGACGAACTCTTCCTCGATCGGCGCATCGGCCGCCAGGATCACGGTGCCGGAAATGTCGAAGTAGATGTTGTCCATGAAGAAGTCGTCGGCGGTGCGCGCCAGGGCCAGGATGTTCCAGAAGCGGAAATTCAGCCCGCCGATGTGCGCGAAGATGAACTTCGTCTTCGGCGCCTGCACGGCCAGGTTGAACAGGCGCTCGCTGTCACCGGGCAGGATGTTGGCGTTGTCCATCAGCACCACCATGCCCAGCGAGCCCGCCTGCTTCACCAGCGCCAGCACGCGCGGATCGGCCGCGTCGAACTTCTGCGTGTGGGGATGGATCTTGAGCACCTTGACGCCGCCCGCCGCCACGCGCGCCAGCTCGTCCAGGGCGGCCTGCCCGTCGTAGGGGTGGACGGTGGCGATGGGCAGCATCTGCGGGTGCTTCGCCGCAAGCGCGATCACGCCATCGTTGCCCGCCTTGATCTTCGCGAGTTCGCCCTGCAGCGCCTGATGCGGGCCGCCGAACCACATCGCGCCGAATCCGGCCAACTCGATCTTCGCGGCGGCGACGCCGGCCTCGTACTCGCGCAGCGAGGTCTCGCCTTCGCGCAGATGGACGTGCACGTCGAACACCGGCGCCTGCGCGAAGGCTGCAGGGGCGCACAGGCAAAGCAGTATCGTGAGGGCTCGTAGGGTCACACCGTCGCTCCCTTATCCGGAGTGCACGAGTCTACTGTTCCACAAGAGGCACGGCGGAAGTGCACGCTCACCCCCGTCACTATTCCTTGTCGTAAATCAGCATCGTGGAAGGAGGGCATATGGCAGACAGCAACAACCGTCGCGCGTCAGAGCTTCCGCTGACACCGCACCCCGCAATGCAGCAACTCGCGCACCTCATCGGCACCTGGAAGAACGAGGGAGGCGCTCCGGGCACATCGACGTACAAGATGGGACTCGGCGGGCACTACCTGATCCAGGAATTCGAGACCACCACGTCCAATGGTCGAACGATGGCCGGCGTCGAATACGTCACGTGGGACGAGGACACGCAGACCTTGCGTTCCCATCTGATGGCGGACGACGGCTGCAATTTCACTTACACGCATCAAGTGGATGATGACGGCACTTGCTGGTCATGGTTCGGCGACAAGGGTGCAGCCAACTTCTTCAAAGGGCGCCTGAGCGGAGACGGCAAGACGATCACGGGTCGCTGGCAGTGGCCAGGTGGGGGCTTCGACGTCGTCTCGAGGAAGGTGGGCGAGTAGCCCAAGGACGTCGGGCGGGCGCAAGCCGCCTGGGCGGATTGCTCCGGATCAGCGGACGACCGGTTCCGGCCAGGCGCTCGCCCGGCGATCTTCGGTCCGGGCGCTGCTGGCCAGCCGGGATTGATCGAGCGGGAACCCCCGCCCTTCCCCTCCCTCCCCGCTTGTTGCCGTCCCAAACAAGCGAAAAGTCGACTCTGACCCCTGTCCGGGCCCGGTTCGGGCCGCCTGTTGGGGTGTCTTCTGGCCTATGTTTTATCGTTAGACGATATGCCTATTATCGTTCCACGATGAATTCGTAGGGGAACCCCCATGAACAGCATGTCCGCCCGTGCCCTCGCCGTCGCCCGCCCGGTCATTCAGGGCTTGACCATCCTCAACATCCTTTACGCCGTCTGCATCGCATTGCTGCTGGGCGCCACCTTTGTCATGCCGGGGTGGATGGAACGGGCGCTCGGAATCGACTTGGTGTCGAAGTACCCGCTGGTGCCGCTCGGGCTCCGCGCGATCGTCGTCATCGGCCTGATCGGCGCGGCGATCGTGCACACGATCCTGCGGCGACTGCTGGCGATCGTCGACACGGTGCGCGGCGGCGATCCCTTCATCGTCCAGAACGCCCAGCGCCTGGATGCGATCGCGTGGAGCGTGGTGGCGCTCGAGGTGCTGCGGATGATCGTCATGGCGATCGCGGCGGCGGTTTGGGAGCCGGGGCGGCTGGACAGCTTCTCGTTCGCGCCGTGGCTCGCGGTGCTGATGCTGTTCGTGCTGTCCGGGGTGTTCGCGCACGGCGCCCGCATGCGCGCCGACCTCGAAGGAACCGTGTGACATGGCGATCCTCGTCCGCCTCGACGAACAGCTGCACGCGCGCCGCATGACGCTCACGGAACTCGCCACGCGCGTCGACATCACCCTCGCCAACCTGTCGATCCTGAAGACCGGCAAGGCGAAGGCGATCCGCTTCTCCACGCTCGAGGCGATCTGCGCGGCGCTCGAGTGCCAGCCCGGCGACCTGCTTGCCTTCGATCCCGCGCTTCCCTCCGAGGAGTGATGCCATGTTCGTCCGTCTGTTCGCCCCCGACCCGCGCCAGGAAGGCGTCCGCCCCGTCCAGATCTGGGGCCTGCGACTGTTCTTCTTGCTGATGCTGGTGTTCGTCGCGCCATTCGCCTGGCGCGTACTGCTGACGCACGATGGCCCGTGGGATCCGGTGCGCGCGGTCGCGTTCGCCGCGTGGGCCACCTACCCCGCGCTCGCGCTGTTCGGGGTCCTACACCCCTTGCGCTGGTTACCGCTGATGTTCTTCACGATCGGCTACAAGACGATCTGGCTGGCATTCGTCGCGTATCCGCTGTGGCAAGCCGGCACATTGTGGGGTACGCCCAGCGGCGAAATGGCCAGCTCATTTCTCGGGCTGCCGCTGCTGGCGGCGGTGGTGCCGTGGGGGTATGCGTGGAGAACGTATTTTGCGTGGCCACGGCGAAGGGTCGAGGCACGACCGACGTCAGCGAGTACGGCCAAATAGAATGGAGCTCGATGGGTATCGCTACGCTCAACCCATCCTACGGGCCTTCACCCCTTTTCCGTACGGAGATGCAATGCAGCTCTAAAAGGTTGAAGCCACGTCAACCAACGTGACGAACGGCACCGGGCCGCACGGGCTATTTACGGATTCCGAGTCGATCACGGATCCTGCACGCCAGCCACTGGCATGGGGTGCACATGAAGCAGATCTTCCGCGATCGGCAAGGATCGCTGCGCAATGGCTGGTGGATCCTGACGTTTCTCGCACTGTTCCTGGTGAGCCAGCCTGTTTACCGAGTGGTCTCCAAGGCCATGCAACAACACGGGTTCGATGGCGCATGGCTGTCGCCGCTGCCGGTGGTCTTCCTGCTCCTCGTGACCTACGCCTGCCTCCGGCTGCGCCGTGAATCGCTGGCCGCAGTGGGACTGCGACTGGACCTAACCTGGGCGCGCGAAATTCTCTATGGCGCCGGCTTGGGCATTGCACTGATCCTGCTGGTGACCGGCCTCATCGCCGTCACCGGCGGCGTTCGCTTCAGTCTCGATCCGGCGCGCAGCCTGAGCGCATTGACGATGGGCGCATGGGTGTTCGCATGGGCGGTCCTGCTGGAGGAACTGCTCTTCCGTGGCTTCGTGTTTCAACGATTGCTGGACGGGATCGGTGCATGGCCCGCACTGGTGGCGATGGCGGTGTTGTTCGCGCTCGCGCATTGGGGCAATCCTGGAATGGAGGGGGCGACCGTGATGTGGGCCACCATCGATACCGCGCTCGGCGCAATCCTGCTCGGACTGGCCTACCTGCGCACCCGGCGACTGGCCCTGCCCATCGGCATTCACTTCGGCTGGAACTGGGCCCAGGGCGCCCTGCTCGGCTTCGATGTCAGCGGCTTCGACCAGGCCGGATGGCTGCTGCCGGAATTGCTCGGCAAGCCGCAGTGGCTCACCGGTGGCACGTTCGGGCCGGAAGCGAGCATCTTCGCGGTGTTGGTCGACGCTGTAGCCGTGGTGCTGATGTGGCGCTGGAAAGGAAGCGCGCAGGCGCGCCCGACGATGTTGACGTCGGCCATGCAGGCAATCCCGTCCGCGCGCGAAAGTTGACGTGCACTCTGCGAATGCTGTCAGGGACAATTAATCTGGATCCGCCTCAGCCTCCACGCCCAGCTCTTTCAGAATCGCCTTGCGCAGCTGCTGCACTTCCGGGCTCGTGAGCCTGCGAGGATGCGGCAGCTTCACTTCGAACGTCGCCTGGATCCGCGCCGGCCGCGGCGACAGCACCATGACGCGATCGGCGAGATGGATCGCCCTGTATATCCCTGGCGGACGTTCCTTCTCGATCTGGACACCAGACGGAACCCAGGTCTACGACAGCGGGTCAGACTTCGAGCGCATCACTGGCGAAACTTATCCCGATGATTTCAACAGCACCAATGACGAAAATGGCGATTTTGATGGGCGCAGCGACAACAAAGGACCTGAACCGGAAGGTTTGGCTCTGGGTGTCATCGGTGAGCGCACCTATGCCTTCATTGGTCTGGAGCGCATCGGCGGCGTGATGGTTTATGACATCACCGACCCGATGGCAGTCACTTTCGTAACTTA
>JACMKK010000531.1 GCA_014380115.1 Luteimonas sp.
CGGTGACGTGCAGCGAATTGCCGAAGGGCGTCACCTGGGTCACCCCCGGCTGGCCGCGCACCGTCGCGGCGTAGGCGTCCAGGTCCGGCCCGGTGACGGCGTAGCCCGTGAGTTTCTGCGCGGCGACGACCTCGACGGTACGCCCGGCGAGCGCAGCGGTGAGTTCCGCCGGCGTGCCGTCGGCGACCAGTGCGCCGCGGTCGAGGATGGCGATGCGATGACAGCGCTCGGCCTCGTCCATGTAGTGCGTCGACACCAGGATCGTCGTGCCGGCGTCGGCGAGATCGAAGAGCTTTTCCCAGAAATCGCGGCGCGATTCCGGATCGACCGCGCTGGTCGGTTCGTCGAGGAACAGCAGTTCCGGTTCGTGGATCACCGCGCCGGCCAGCGCCAGGCGCTGCTTCTGGCCTCCGCTCATGGTGCCGGCGAGTTGCTTCTGGCGGTCCTCGAAGTGGTATTGCGCGACCAGTTCGTCGATGCGCTGCTTCGCTTGCGATCTGGACAGGCCCTGCACCGCGGCGAGGAACTCCAGGTTCTCGCGCACGCTGAGGTCCTCGAACAGCGAGAACTTCTGCGTCATGTAGCCGATGCGCAGGCGCAATGCGTCGGCCTGTTCGGGAATCTTCAGGCCCAACACCTCGATCTCGCCGGCGCTGGGCGTGAGCAGACCGCAGAGCATGCGGATGGTGGTCGACTTGCCGGAGCCATTGGGTCCGAGGAAGCCGTAGACGTTGGCGCGCGGCACGGTCAGGTCGACGTCGTCGACGGCGACCAAGGTGCCGAAGCGCTTGGTCAGGCCGCGGGCGCGGATGACGGGGGCGGTGTCAGTGGCGGCGGTGTTCATCGTTCACCCGTTTGCTGACAGCAAGGTCAAGAGCAAATCCCCCGCTTCGCGCTGCGCGCTGCGCTGCCCCCTTTTGCAAAGGGGGCAACAGCAGGAGCCCGCCGGCTTCTCTCCCAGAAAGGAAACCGTACCGCGCATCAAATTCGAAGCGCCGCGCCGTTGCCCCCTTTGGAAAAGGGGGCGGGCATCCGCGCAGCGGATGACGGGGGATTTGCTTCACCGTGTTTCGTCGCCGGCGACGAATTCCACCCGCACGGGCAACCCTGCCGGCAATGCCGAAGCACCCTTGTCGAGCGCGATCTCGGCCAGATAACTCAAGCGCGCCGCGTCCTTGCCGATCAGCGCGTAGTACGGAGTGAAAGTGGGCTCGCTGCGGATCATGCGCACGCGACCCGGCAGCGCCGCATCGCGGCCATCGACGAAAACCTGCGTACGATCGCCAACCTTGACGTTGGCGCGGATCGGTTCGGGGACATAAACACGCGCGTACGGCGTGTCGCCGACCAACAGCACCGCCAGTGGCGCGCCGATCGGCGCCTGGTCGCCGAGCTTGTACGGCAGGCTGTCGATCCGCCCCGCACGTGGCGCCACGACGCTGAGTTTTTGCAGCGTGGCCTGCTCCGACACGGCCTGCGCCTGCGCTGCGCGCACCGCCGATTCGCCCTGCGCCAGCTGTTCCTTGCGCGTGCCGTTGAGCAGCTCGTTCAGTGCGGCCTGTGCAGCCCGGACCTGTGCGTCGGCGTTGCCGGCGGCGGCGCGGGCGCGA
>JACMKK010000082.1 GCA_014380115.1 Luteimonas sp.
GCTTCCGGCCGAGCTACTTCCCGTTCGTCGAACCGGGCGCCGAGGTCGACATCGCCTGGCAGCAACCCGATGGCAGCACGCGCTGGCTGGAAGTGCTCGGATGCGGCATGGTGCATCCGAAGGTGCTGCGCAACTGCGGTATCGATCCGGAGCGCTATACCGGCTTTGCGTTCGGCCTGGGCGTGGAGCGTTTCGCGATGCTGCGCTATGGGGTCAACGATCTGCGCGCCTTCTTCGACAACGACGTGCGCTTCCTGCGCCAGTTCGCCTGAGGCCGCGCCATGAAGTTCTCCGAAAACTGGCTGCGCCAACACGTCCCGATCACCGCGACGCGCGATGAACTCGCCACGACCCTGACCGCGATCGGCCTCGAGGTCGAAGAACTCACGCCGCTCGGCGAATCGCTCGATGGCGTCGTCGTCGCGCGTATCGTCAGTACCGAAAAGCATCCCGAAGCCGACCGACTCCAGGTCTGCCAGGTCGATGCAGGCCAGGGCGCGTTGTTGCAGATCGTCTGCGGGGCACCGAATGCGCGCCCGGGGCTGGTCGCGCCGCTGGCGACCATCGGCACGCGGGTCGGCGATCTGACGATCAAGGCCGCGAAGCTGCGCAACGTCGACTCCAACGGCATGCTCTGCTCGGCCAGGGAACTGGGCCTCGATACGGACGCCTCGGGCCTGCTCGAATTGCCCAGCGATGCGCCGGTCGGCACGCCACTGGCCGACTACCTCGGCCTGCCCGACGCCTGCATCGAGCTGAAGCTGACGCCGAACCGGGCCGATTGCTTCAGCGTGCGCGGCATCGCGTTCGACGTTGCGGCCGCTTTCGGCAGCGAAGTCGCCGCGCTCGATACGACGCCGATGCCGGCGCTCGTGGATGCGGCTATGGCGATCGAACTCGCGGCCGGTGCCGATGCGCCGCGCTACGTCGGCCGCGTGATCGAGGGCGTCGACGCCGACCGTGCCACGCCGGTCTGGTTAGCCGAACGCCTGCGCCGCAGCGGCGTGCGCCCGGTGTCCCTGCTGGTCGACATCACGCAATACGTGATGCTGGAAATCGGGCAGCCGATGCACGCCTTCGATCGCGACACGCTGCGCGGCCCGATCGGCGTGCGCCGCGCCCGTGCCGATGAGAGCGTGAAGCTGCTCGATGGCAGCGACGCCGCCCTGACGGAGGAATTCCTGGTCGTCACCGATGCCGGCCGCGCCGTCGCGCTGGGCGGGATCATGGGCGGATACGACACGCGCGTCACCGCGACGACACGCAACGTGTTCCTCGAAGCCGCGCACTTCGCACCGGAGGCGATCATCGGCCGCGGTCGCAAGCTCGGCCTGCATACCGATGCCGCGCACCGCTTCGAACGCGGCGTCGATCCGGCGCTGCCGCGGCAGGCGGTCGAGATCGCGACGCGGTTGATCGTCGAGATCGCAGGTGGCGCGCCGGGTCCGGTCGCCGAAGCCGTGCTGACCGAACACCTGCCGACGCCTGCATCGGTCCCGTTGCGTCGCGCGCGCCTGGCTCGCGTGCTGGGCGTTCGCATCGCCGATGTCGAGGTCGAACGCATCCTTCGCGCGCTCGGACTCGCTGTCGAGGCAGTGGATGAGGGCTGGCGGATCACGGCGCCGACGCGGCGGTTCGACCTCGCGATCGAGGAAGACCTGATCGAGGAGATCGCACGCATCCATGGCTACGACGCAATCCCGGCGACGCTGCCGGGCAGCGCGACGCGCGTTGCCGCGCCGGGCGAGACGGCGGTCGAGGAATCCACGATCCGACGCCAGCTCGCCGCGCGCGACTACCTGGAGGCCATCAACTACGCCTTCGTCGACGCCGCCTTGCTGGAGCAATGGTCCGCGACGGATGGCGCGGTGCCGCTCACCAATCCGCTCAGCGCCGAACTCGGTGTGATGCGCACGCAGTTGCTGCCTGGCCTGGTGGCTGCGCTGGCACGCAACGTCGCGCGCCAGCAGGCGCGGGTCCGGCTGTTCGAACTAGGTAAGGTCTTCGCGGCGAATGGCGGCGAATCACCGCTCGAGACGCAGCGCATCGCCGCCGCCGCCTGCGGTGATGCACTGCCGCCGCAATGGAACAATGCCGCCCGCGCGCTCGATTTCCACGATCTCAAGGGCGACCTGGAGAGTCTGGCCGCGCTCTCGGGCGCGGAGCTGGAGTTCCCTGCGTCGAAGATCGCATGGGGCCATCCGGGCCGGTCCGCGGATGTCTATCGCGTCGATGGCGGTGGCAATCGCACCAGGATCGGCTGGATTGGCGAACTGCATCCACGACTGCAGCGTGCGCTCGATCTCGATCATCCCGTGATCGCATTCGAGATCGATCTCGCGCCATTGCAGGACAAGGCGCTGCCCGGCGCGCGCAGTCTGTCGAAATTCCCGTCCGTCCGCCGCGACCTCGCGTTCGTCGTCGCCGACGGCGTCGCCTGGGCCGAGCTTTCGGCCACTGTCCGCAAGGCTGCAGGGCCCGCGTTACGTGATCTGAGGCTGTTCGACCGCTACATCGGCAAGGGGGTCGAAAAGGGTTTCAAGAGCCTCGCCATGGGCTTGATTCTGCAGGACGATTCACGCACGCTGACCGACCGCGACGTGGATGCGGTGGTGGCCGCGGTAATGGCTGCCCTGCTTGGGGACCACGGTGCGGAGATTCGTCAATGATGGCTTCGCGGCTGACGTTCAGGGGGAGCGGATGGCTTTGACCAAAGCAGAGATGGCCGAACGCCTGTTCGACGAAGTCGGACTGAACAAGCGCGAGGCGAAGGAATTCGTGGACGCATTCTTCGATGCATTGCGCGAGGCGCTGGAGCACGGACGGCAGGTCAAGCTGTCGGGCTTCGGCAACTTCGACCTGCGCCGCAAGAACCAGCGTCCCGGTCGCAATCCGAAGACCGGCGAGGAGATTCCGATCTCCGCGCGCACGGTGGTGACGTTCCGTCCGGGACAGAAGCTCAAGGAACGCGTCGAGGCCTATGCCGGCGGTGGGCATGCTTGATCCGGGCAGTAATCGCGAACTCCCGCCCATCCCGGCCAAACGCTACTTCACCATCGGTGAAGTCAGCGAGCTGTGCGACGTCAAGCCGCATGTGCTGCGCTACTGGGAAACCGAGTTTCCCTCGCTCAAGCCGGTCAAGCGCCGTGGCAACCGCCGCTATTACCAGCGTCACGATGTGTTGATGGTGCGCCAGATCCGCGGCCTGCTGTACGAGCAGGGCTACACCATCGGCGGCGCGCGCCTGCAACTTGAGGGCGACGGCGCCAAGCAGGAATCGGCGCTGAGTTCGCAGATCATCCGCCAGGTGCGGATGGAGCTCGAGGACATCTTGCAGTTGCTGCGCAGGTAACCGCCGGTGCGTGTATTTCCCGGCGCGCGGCGGCGCGTTGGAGGATTCGCAAGCCAGTGGTGCCGCGGCGCGGTACAATCCCTTTCCGAAGTCGGGGCGTAGCGCAGCCTGGTAGCGCATCTGCCTGGGGGGCAGAGGGTCGTCGGTTCAAATCCGGCCGTCCCGACCAATCGCGGAACAACACAGAGCCCGGCATGACCGGGCTTTTGTTTGGGCGTGTTCCGGGGTGTATGGCGGGACCGGCCTTCGTCTCTTGCAACCGCGTCTGAGCAACGGATCGTGGATCGGCCGGGTTGCCGGAAGCTTCCCGTATGCTCGCCCGCATCGCGATGTCGATGCGCGGGCGAGAGCACGCGAACCAGGACGCGAACCAGGAGCTACCGATGCGTTTCTGCCTGCTCGCCGGCCTGTTGATGTTGTTGCTGCCGGCGCGAGCGCCTGCCCAGCAGGTGCCGACCGCGAGTCCGCCAGTGGACATCGCCGACACGGCCCATGCCGATACGCCGCCGGGCGACATGCCCATCGTCGACATGGATGCCGTCGTGGTGTCGGGCCAGCAACCGGGCCCGGGCATGTGGAAGGTATCGAAAGGCGACCACGTGCTGTACATCCTCGGCACGCTGTCGCCGCTGCCCCGGCGCATGCAGTGGATTCCGGATGATGTGCAGAAGACGATCGCGCAGGCCCAGGCGGTGATCGATCCGCCGTCGGTCAAGGTGGATTCGGACATCGGGCTGTTCCGCAGGATGTTCCTGCTGCCGTCGCTGCTGAAGGCGCGCAGGAATCCCGATGGACGCACGCTGCAGCAGGTCGTCGCACCCGACCTGTACGCGCGTTGGTCGGTGCTCAAGCCGCGCTACATCGGCAACGATGCCGGCATCGAGAAATGGCGTCCGATCTTCGCCGCGCAGGAGCTGTACGAAGCGGCAATGCGCAAGTCCGGCCTCAGCCAGAAGAGCGTGGTGCAGCCGGTGGTCGAAGCGGCGGCCAGGAAGTACCGTGTGCCGCGGATTTCGACCCTGACGACGTTCATGGTCAAGAACCCAAAGGCTGCGATCCGCGAGTTCCAGGCCACGGCGCTCGCCGACAAGGACTGTTTCGCGAAGACGATGGTGCGCATCGAGACCGACCTGAACGGCATGCGCGCGCGCGCCAATGCCTGGGCGGTCGGCGACGTGGCGGCGCTGCGCGACCTGTCGCACGAGGACCAGTACGTCGCCTGCACGCGTGCCATCACCGACAGCGCACTGGCGCAGAAGCTCGGCCTGGGCAACGTGCGCGGGCGCGTCGCGGACACCTGGCTGGCGGCAGCGGAAGACGCGTTGGCGCGCAATCGGGTGAGCTTTGCGACGTTGCCGATCTCGCTGCTGTTGCGCCCCGACGGGTTCATGGCGCGTTTGCGCGCGAAGGGCTATGTGATCGAGGAGCCGTAGGGTGGGCCTTGGCCCACCATCGTCCTCATTCCGTTACTGGTGATCTTGGAAGAGAGTGGAGCAGTGGGCCCAGACCCACCCTGCGAGCGCGTTTGCGGATCAGCCAGCGGCGCTGAGCGGCGTATTGACGAGCAACTGCGGCCAGCGCGACACGACCGAAGCGCGGATTCCGGCAGCGTCGAGGCCGGCTTCGGACAGCAGGTCTTCGCGGCTGGCGTGGTGCTGGAAATCGTCCGGCAGACCGAGGTGCAGGATCGGCAACTGGATGTTTTCCTCCGCCAGCAATTCGGCGATCGCCGAACCGGCGCCGCCCATGACGACGTTGTCCTCGAGCGTGACGAAACCATCGTGCGTCTTCGCCAGTTCCAGGATCAGGGCACGGTCCAGCGGCTTGACGAAGCGCATGTTGACGACGGTCAGGCCGAGGTCCTGGCCGACCTTGTCGGCGGCGGGAACGAGGGCGCCGAAGGCGAGCAGGGCGACGCGCGAACCGTGATGGCGAACTTCCGCCTTGCCGATTGGCAGCACGTCGAGCGTCGCCTGCAAGGCCACGCCGGGCCCCGTGCCGCGCGGATAACGCACCGCGGCCGGGCCTGCGTGCCGGAAGCCGGTGCTCAGCATCTGCCGGCATTCGTTCTCGTCGGCGGGCGCCATGACGACCATGTGCGGCACACAGCGCAGGTAGGACAGGTCGAGGTTGCCGGCATGCGTGGCGCCGTCCGGGCCGACCACGCCGCCGCGGTCGATCGCGAACAGCACGTCGAGTTTCTGGATGGCGACGTCGTGCACCAGTTGGTCATAACCGCGCTGCAGGAACGTCGAGTAGATCGCGACGACGGGTTTCGCCCCTTCGCAGGCCATGCCGGCGGCGAGCGTGACCGCGTGCTGTTCGGCGATGGCGACGTCGAAGTAACGATCTGGATATTCCTTGCTGAAACGCACCAGGCCAGATCCTTCACGCATCGCCGGGGTGATCGCGAGCAGCTTGGGATCGATCGCGGCCATGTCGCACAGCCAGTCGCCGAAGACATCGGTGTAGGTGGGCTTCTTCGCGCCCGGCTTCGCGATCACACCGAGCACGGGGTCGAACGGCGACACCGCGTGGTAGCCGATCTGGTCGCCCTCGGCCAGTTCGTAGCCCTTGCCCTTGGTGGTGATCACGTGCAGCAGTTGCGGGCCTTTCAGCTTCTTCAACGTCTTCAGCGCGGACACGAGCGCCTTGACGTCATGGCCGTCGATCGGGCCTGTGTAGTGGAAGCCCATTTCCTCGAACAGGGTGGACGGCACGAACATGCCTTTCCAGTGTTCTTCCCATCGACGCACGAAACGCGCGGTGCGATTCTTCTTGTTGCCGAGCAGCTTCTTGCCGCCTTCGCGTAGCGCGTTGAGCGTGCGACTGCCGGAGATACGGCCGAGCATCTTGGTGATGCCGCCGACGTTCTCGCTGATTGACATGCGGTTGTCGTTGAGGATCACCAGCAGGTTGGGCTCCGGTTCCATGCCGCCGGCATGGTTGAGCGCCTCGTAGGCCATGCCGGCCGTCATCGCGCCGTCGCCGATCACCGCGACGACCCTGCGATCGTTGCCGGCGTTTGCATTGGCGATGGCCATGCCGAGCGCGGCCGAGATCGAGGTCGAGGAGTGACCGACGCCGAAGGTGTCGAATTCGCTCTCCTCGCGCTTCGGGAACGGCGCCACGCCGTCCTTCTGCTTGACCGTGTGGATCCGGTCGCGGCGGCCGGTGAGGATCTTGTGCGGATAGCACTGATGGCCGACGTCCCAGACGATGCGGTCGTCCGGGGTGTCGTACAGCGCATGCAGGGCGACGGTCAGTTCGATCACGCCAAGACCGGCACCGAAGTGGCCGCCGCTCCTGCCTACCGATTCGATCAGGTACGCGCGCAGCTCCTCGGCGATCGCGGAGAGTTCGGCTTCGTCGAATTGGCGCAGGTCGGCCGGGACATCGATGCGGGAGAGGCGCGGGTAGCGCGTGGGGTCGATCATGCCCGGCATTTTCCTCTCCGCTGCCGTGAGGGGCAAGGCAAAAGCCCGCCGCGGCTGGGGCTCGGCAGACGAACTCCGGTTACTTGCCGCGCAGGCGTCCGAGCAGCCCGGTGGGCTTGGGCGGCTCGATCGGTTCGATCGGTGCTTCCGGCACGAACTCCGCGAATCCGGTGACCAGATTGGCGTTGACGAAATCGATCACGTCGGCCAGCGGAATGCCGCTGGCGGTAGCGATGTCCGGCAGCGTCGCCGGCCCTTTCATCATGGCGGTAGCAATGCGGAAGTGCTTGGGGAACTCGCGTTCGGTCTGCGGCCACTTGGTGAGCTGGCAACGTCCCGCCACATCGTGGCCGGGCAGCAATTCGCCCTTGCCGACCAGCAGGCCACCGAACCACTGCAACCGCTGCAGCGGTTGCGGGGCGCCCAGGGCTGCGCTTTCGCTGGCCCAGGTCGCCTCATCGAGGGCTTCGAAGTCCTCGATGCGCACCACACCGTCGAAATACGCGGCCACGGGCTTGAGCACGGCGGGGCCGTGGTACTGGCGAGTAGTGGCGTCGATCAGCAGCACGGCTCCGCCGTTGCGGCGATAGCGGAAGCGGCCGCGCAGTGCGCCCGGTGCCAGCCAGTCGGCGAAGACCGGTTCGCGTGGTGGCACGGGTGGCGGCTGCGGTGCGGCAGCCGGAGGCGGGGCGTCCGCGGAAGCAGTCGACACACTGGCTTCGGGGCGCGGCGGCTGCGGCGTGGGGGCTGCGGTCACTTCTGAAGGAGGGGCTGCCGTGGGTAGAGGCGCGACCGGAATTTCCGGAGTCGGCACCGTGGCTGGACTTCCCACCTTGCCTGCCTCCGCACGCGGCGGGACGCCGGCGGACGCAGTCCTGATGATCTCGGGAGGCATGTCGATCGGTTTCGAAGGAGCAGCATCGGTACCGGCTGCCTTCGCGGACAGGTCGACGCCGCCGTCGGCAGCGACCTCGCGCAACAATACGGCGACCTGGTTGCCGTCGAAGGGTCGTCCAAGCCGGAAATCGGTCTGCGTGCGCGGCGCCGTGGTAAGGCCGATCACGCGCTTGCCGGCGGCGTGCAGGCGCAGCCAGCTCATCGGCCCGTACATGCTGTCCATGTCGACCACCACGTACTTGGCCTCGGCTTCCGGCAGCAGTTGCCAGTGGCCATTGAGGCGCGCGTTGGCGTCGACGAACGCCGCCTTCAATGCGGCTTCGGTGGCGGGATCCATCCCGGTCAGGCCGAGGGTCAGGGACATCGTTGCAGCCCGGAATTCGGAAACAGCGAGTGTTGCGAAGTGCGCGGTGCGCGTCAACGCGCGCGATCGGTCATTGAGTCGCGCGCGGCGTCAGTTAGCGCCGCGCTTGCGCCAATGGCGGATGCCGCGTCCTGCGGGGTGCCGTCGCAGCCGCTGGATGCTGCGGCACGGAACGCGAGACAACGACACCTACTGGCGCTTGCGCTTGGGCAAGTGGTTCTTCAGGAATGCCATCTGGTCGGCCAGGATGTTCCTGTTCGACAAGATCAGGTGCTCGATCCAGCTCGGCCGGTACGGCACCGCCAGCAGCGGCATCGATGCCTGCTGCGGCGTGCGTCCGCCCTTGCGCGAGTTGCAGTGGAAGCAAGCGGAGACCACGTTCTCCCAATGATCGCGCCCGCCTTTCGACAGCGGCACGACATGGTCGCGGGTCAGGTGCTGGCGGTTGTAGTCGCGCCCGCAGTACAGGCACAGGTACTGGTCGCGCGCGAACAGCGCGGCATTGGTCAGTGCCGGTGTCGGATCGAGCGCGTGCGGCCGGGCGTGGCCGCGCGCAGCGATGATCGGATGCAACTCCAGCATGCTCTGCGTGCCGGTGGCGCGACAGGTGCCGCCATGCACGCTCAGGCAGGGCTCGCCGAGCGTCCAGGACACCGCGCCACGCACGTACAGACAGGTCGCATCCTGCCAGCTCATCCAGTCGAGGACGCGTCCGTAAGCATCGAGTGACAACAGCCTGACCGAGTCGAGACGTGCCGGCATTGCGGAGATGCGTTCGCCTAATTCGGGCCGAGCCTGACGCGTGGCCGGTCCCTCGAGGGTCCCGGCGCGGATCAGGCGGAGCTTCGCTCTGTCGGCCTCCATCGGAGCGTCAGCTTATACCTGTTTGTTTACTTTTTGTGTAGATCGGGCTTGCTGCAGTGGACGGGAACGGCAGGTGTGCCCGTCGGGATCGAAGAAAAACGCCGCACACCCTGATCGTCGCGATCACAACGATAGAAGCTTGAAAAGCTCCGCGTGCGGCCTATCCGCGACCGCGATTCGCGGCCACGCAGCACATCGCCTCCAGGCTGCGTTCGACGTCGGCGTCGGTGGTCGCCCAGGAAGAGACGCTGATGCGCATCGCGGTGCGTCCCTGCCAGACCGTGCCGCCGCACCAGCAGGTGCCTTCCGCCTGCAACGCCGCGATCACGCGCTGCGTCTCCGCGGCATCGCCGAACGCGACCAGCACCTGGTTCAACACGATCTCGTTGAGGATCTCGAACCCCGCCGCGCGCAGACCCTCGGCGAAGCGCCGCGCCTGCCGGCAATTCCGCTCCACCAGTTCAGCAACGCCCTGTCGGCCCAGTCCGCGCAACGCGGCCCAGATCTCGAC
>JACMKK010000532.1 GCA_014380115.1 Luteimonas sp.
ATCCGGTTCGTGTGTTGGGGCGCAGCGCGGCAACGCTCGCGCCGCTCGAACGCATCGGCGCACAGGTGGCGGTCGGCGACCCTGCGGATGCCACCTTCCTCGAGCACGCCTTCACCGGTGCCAACGCCGTGTACACGATGACCCCGCCCTGCTACGGCGAACCCGACATGCGCGCGGCTCAGGGTCGCATCGGCGCGGCTATCGCGCAGGCGCTGCGCAGGTTGCGCGTACCGCGCGTCGTGAACCTGTCCAGCATCGGCGCCGAACTGCCGGCCGGCACCGGGCCGATCGAGGGGCTGCACGCCCAAGAGAAGCGACTCGACGCGGTCGCGGGCATCGACTTGCTGCACCTGCGAGCCGGGTCCTTCATGGAGAACTTCCTGCCGCTCGCAGCCGCTGTCGCGGCCACGGGCGTGTTACCCGGGATGGAAGCGCCGGATGCGGCGATCCCGATGGTTGCCACCGGTGACATCGCCGCCTTCGCCGCGCGCGAGTTGGTGACGCCGACCCGCCGCGGCGCAGTGCTGCTGCATGCCCCGCGGCACGTGACGATGCGCGAAGCCGCCGCCGCGATCGGTATTGCCATCGGAAAGCCCGGCCTCCAGTACGTGCAGGCCGCGCCGGCTGACGCCAAGGCTGTGCTGCGCGCGCAGGGCTTTTCGCCGGACGCCGCCGATCAACTCGAAGCCCTGTCGAGCTGGCTGTCGACGTCGTCGCTGGCTTCCATTGGCGTGGCGCCCGTGGCCGTGCAGCCGACGACGATCGAGGCGTTTGCGCGCGAACGCTTCGGTCCTGTTCGCGCAGGTCAGTAGAAGCCGATGCGATCAGCCTCGCTGACGCTGTACGAACGACGCACAGCCGAACCTTCGGTTTCCACCTGGAATGCTCAGCGGTCGAGCTTCTGCATGTCGCAGAGTTCCTGCATCGGTATGGTCGGCCCGCGCAGCCCGACCGATTTGGGGCCGTCGCCCCGCTGAACCACAACGAAGCGCCGCTCTTGCAGTCGAGCCGGCATGTTGCTGTCGAAGAGCGCGACCACGTCGTCGCCGGCCTGAATCGCATCGACCACCTCACGGACCGGTGCCAGCACTTCAGCGCTCACCTGTTCGTTGGAAGACAGGTCGACGACCGACCAATAGACCTTGGCGACGTTCCCGTCACAGTCCAGTCGAATCTTGGAAACGGCGAATGTAGTCATTCGTTTATCGCTCCACCACTTCTGGGGACGCCGTGAAGTCGTGGTCCAGACCTGCGAACGGGATCTTCGGTGGAGCTTGTCCTGGCCCCCGCATCACTCTCGCGCAGGCTTGCAATTCCGGGTCGAATCCGGCATGGGTGATCGCGTCGCTGAGTGCCGTTGCGCCGGCGGTTCTCGGCGCGATTCGAACCTCATGAGCCACCAGATTGATGGAGACCGACGCGTGTGCGTCGAGATGACATATCGCGTCGAGCACAGCCTCCGCCTGGCTGCTGACGCACATGTCTCTGATCGAGAAGATGAACATCGCCCGCTCCCGATGCTGCGTACCAGCGAGAGAATGCCCTTCCGGACGGCGAGTGTCTGTGCGGTCGGGCACATAGGCATGGGAGTGCAATGATCACCGATGCCGAACGCAGCGCGCTCCTCCGATAGAAGGGTCGGGTTTTCTTTACAGCTTGGTGCCGCCACTGGCGTCGACGACCTGCCCCGTGGTCCATGCGCCGTCAGGACCTGCTAGGAACGCCACCACGCCGGCCACGTGCGACGGTTGGCCGATTCCCGGCAAGGCTTGCACCTGCGCCAGAGTTTCCTTGCCGCCCGGCCCGTGGATCCAGGCGCTCATGCGTGTGTCGATGGCACCGGGCGCCACCACGTTGACCGTGATGCCCCTGGGGCCCAGCTCGGCAGCCAGTTGGAGGGCGAGCACGTCAACGAATCCCTTGCTGGCGGAGTACGCCGTGATCCCTGGAAAGGCAATGCGCGTCACCGCCGAACTGACGTTGATGATGCGGCCGCCGTCTGGCATCAGGGGCGCCACGCCCTGCGTGACGAAGAACAGGCTGCGCATGTTCACGCTGACGAGCTTCTCGAACTCCTCGGCGCTGGTCTCGGCCAGCCCGGCAAACAGCGCGACGCCAGCGTTGTTGACCAGTACGTCGATGCGCGGCAACTGCAAGGCGGCCAGCCGCCCGACAAGCTGCTGACCGCCATCGACCGCCGCCAGATCGGCCTGTAGCAGGTGCACGTTGCGGCCGGTTTCACGTAGCGAGGCGGCCAGCGCCTCCGTCTCGGCACGGCCGCTGCCGTAATGCAGAACCAGCTCCGCGCCATCGGCGGCCAGCCGCTCTGCAATGGCGGCGCCGATTCCGCGCGAGGCACCGGTAACCAATGCGATTTTTCCTTCGAGGGGTTTGTTCATGAGTGACTCCAATTAGACCAATCGGTCAATATCGAGGGAGAAAAAGGCCGCTCGCGCGGCCGGGAAGCAGGGGTCACGGACTCAAGCCGTGTCCAGGACCCCCAACGTGATTGCGACGAGACGTTCCATCTGAGCTTGACTGCGCCCGGCGCGCGCGGCGACGCGCAGACCACTGGTCAGGGCGATGAACAACTCGGCCAGCTCGGCAGAGGGTGCCGGGTTCGCGATCGAGCCATCGCGCTGCCCACGCTCCACCGCAGAGCGGAGCAGTTCGTGGGTGGTTTGCCAGCGGCTCGTCAAGGCCCAGATCAACGGCGCCTCGTCCACGCCTTCAAGCAGGCCACTGGTCACAATGCAGCTCTGCTGCGCCGGGTCGGCGCTGGCGCAACTCTGGACCAGCGTATCGAAGTACAGGGCCAAGGCTGCGCGTCCATCCACCGCTGCCTGCATGGCTGCAGCGCCGTGCGCGAAGCGCTTTACGGCGCAGTCGATCGCTTGCAGGTACATGGACTGCTTGTCGCCAAAGGCGTTGTAGAGGCTCTGCTTGCCGAGCCCAGTGGCTTCCTGCAGCAGCGTCAAGCTCGTCCCTGCGTAGCCATGGGTACTGAAGGCATCGGTCAGACGCTCCAGCACATCGGGTTCGGAAAAGCAGCGTTCACGGGGCATGAGCGCGACTATACGATGAATTTGACTGCTCGGTCAAATTGAAGGAACGGAGGGCGTCGACTAGTTCATGCGCCGACCAGTCATTGTCGGATCGCCGAATCATGCGTCGCAATGGGAGTAGAGGTGCAGCCGGAAAACAAAAACGGGGCGCTCGGCCCCGTGTTTGCTTGAGGTTTGGCGGAGCCGGAGTCTGTCAAGCGCCGCGCCAGCAATGGGTTTCCATTAGGTCGCGCGGTGATCCGCCAGTCCGTCCGCCTCAAAGTCCTACGAGCGGTCCATCCACCGCAGCTTGTCCGAGAATGAATGATGAGTTCTTCCGAGGCAGCGCCGATCGGCCCAGCTAGTGGCCTCACGCTACCTGGCGTATGGATTCTCCAATGCGCTCTTCGCCTCAGGGAACTGGGCCCCCTGATCGACACCGAGCACGCCCTCGACCTAGCTACCAACCTGCGGCGAGCTTGGCCGGAGTACTTGCCGGAAGTCGCGGCCGAAGTGTTCCTGACACCGGTCGACGGTACAGACGCAGGCTAGATCAATGATGGTTGCACGGGCACGTCAGACGCGTCCGCCGTCAGTGCGAAACGCCGGACAACGCCCCTCATCGCCTTAAAGAACAATTTTTCTAAGGGTGGGCAACAGTTTGGCAGTGCGCTCATTTGTCCCAGAGTAGTGCTTAAACACTTCATCGCGGTCGTAGTCAGTTAGACGAGCTTCTGTCATCAATCTTCCCGCCTCGGCAGCCTTTCCAGCAACGAGAAGTTCGGCGGCCTTGCCGTATAGCGCGGCCGCCAAGGTGGTACGCGCTACTCTGTAGTCCATCACCCTCAAAGCCTCCTTTGCGAACACAACGCCAGTGTCGTAATTGGCTTCAATGACGAAGTACTGGGCGAAGCTGCCGAGGCTGTAGGCGTCATTGGGGTTGCGATGTTTCCAGACGAGAGCACCGAGCTGTTCTAAGCTCAACTCGCCCGGGCCGGAGTTGTATTGACCGACCTGCACCGCGGCGGAAACAAAGGCGCGACGGTCGCTCTCCGAGTTGCCTGGGCCGCCGCTCACTACTTGCCGGTACCAGCCAACACTTTCGTTGCGACCCTTTGTTTTGCTATCGAGGCGGGCATAACCCATCAAAAGCCAAGGATCTACAGTGCCTAGCGCTTTTGACTTGTCTAAGGACGTCCGCTCTGATGCGTAGTCCGACTGCATATCAAACGCTTCAGCCTTCAGAATGTAGGCCTTTGCATTGGACGGCTGGATCTCAAGCGCCCTGTCCAGCAGTGCGTGATACCGAATCGCCAGTTCTTCATCGGACGTTTGCGTCGGCTCCATGACGGTGAGTCGCGCAGCCTGAACGTAGGCACTCGCGCTGCGGCTCACCCCTTTAAGGGCGGGTGCAAGAAGCACTGCGGCAGCCGACGTGTTCTGAACCTTGTTACGGTAGTACGTCGCGTCTAACAGTGCTCCGGCACGAGAAGCGGCTGCGTCGTCGCTTGCGACCGTGTCGATCTGATAACTTGCCTGCGGATTCTCTTCACGCAGTGTTGCGGGCTCTGTTTTCGATGTATTGCAAGCAGCAAGCATAAGAGCAAGCAGCAACGTGACAAATGAGACTCTCATCCATGGTCCTCGTAACCCACTGGTGGCGCGACTCTATACCCAGACTGCGCAGACTCGCCCTTAATTCGATCACCCGTGCCCGGGTTCGCCGAACCCTGCAGGTGCCTCGACAATCGAATCCTGACCTTCGATTGACAAACTCAATCGCAGACACCACTGTATGCACGTACAGTAATTCGTCTCACTTTCGGAGAGACGAAATGACACAGCACCTCACCCAGCTCGAATGGGTGTCGATCGCCGCGCACCGCCTGAACTATCGGTGGCGTTCGATCAACCCAGGTCAGCTTGACGAGGTCGCAGCAGAGCTTTGGCGCGACGAGCACCTCCGAGGACTCAATCCGGAGCGGGCGGTAGACACCTGGCTGACGCCGATCATCGTGCCCGAGAAGCCCGAGCACTGAAAGGTGTTCGCGAAGGTGCACAGGCTGCGGACCATGGGCGCGCTGGCCGGCACGCCGCCTCCACCGCTCCACGAGTGGACGGCCGGCATCCTTGAGTTCAGCAACGCTGCGGGTGACGGTGCTCGGTCAGTGCCGCGACGCCTCGTGCTGCGCAACGCGATGGCAGACCCGACGCGGGGCATCATCTTCGAGCTTTACAGGCCGGGGCTGATCGACGTTCAACATCCTCGCATGCGCGTGCGTGGCATCGAGCCGACCTCGCTAGGCAGCGGCCCTGTTTGCGCGATGGTTCAGGACTGGCTGCTGATCATCAGCCAATGATTGCAGCATCGATGGAAGATGCCGGCGCCAGAGCGGCAGGCGGAAACGCTGGAGGGTTGCCCTAAGCGAGCCACGGGAGTTCTGGTTTGGTGCGAAGCATGGCGGAGGACTGGTCCGCCGAGTGCAATGGGATAGCGCACAGCCTCCGCAATCATCTGTTCACGGGGTTCGCGGCGCGACGCCCCTCAGAGACAATTTTGCGACGCGCTAGGGGCGGGCGCGATCTTCAGTCTTGAAGTCAAGAATCATTCGGGGAAGTACATGTTTCGGAAATTCTGCTTGGCGATGCTCCTGACGGTCGGATGCCTTTCGGGGGCAAGCGCGCAGGTCCGCTATTCGTTTGAAGGGTACTGGTACCGGGACTTAAGAAATGATGCGTATGGCCCCCTCCGTTTCGACATGGCTTTCAGCTATCTGGCACCGGACTTTGTGCAGCGGCTGACCCCCACGTACCTATACGCGGAGGCTTTGGAGTCGTGCACGTCAACACTCGAAGTGTGCGTTAGTGTCGGCCTTGTTCCGAACGGGTCGGGTGGTCCCGAGTGGGACGGCTACAACACAAGCGGATTCGACGAAGTTGGCTTCGGTGGAATGTTCTATTCGTTCCCTGATGAGGCACTGTCAAATCCTGGCACCTACGCGTCGATCCCCAACACGTACAGTGTCAGCGGGGGAACTCTGACGGTCACACAGGTGCCGGAGCCATCAACTTACGCGTTGCTTGTTGCAGGCTTGGGTGTTCTTGGTTGGCACGTTCGACGCCGCCGAAGCTTGTAGGGCCTTGACGCCCGCGTTGTGGTTGTGGCGCCGCACC
>JACMKK010000533.1 GCA_014380115.1 Luteimonas sp.
AACGTGCGCCGAACGTGCTCTCAACAACGGGCCTCACGTCGGAGCTGACCAGTTTTTCCTTGGTCTGGGAAGAGAAGCTCGGATCCGGCACCTTGACCGACAACACCGCAATCATGCCTTCGCGCATGTCGTCGCCGGACAGCGTGATCTTGGCCTGCTTGGCGATGCCGTTCTGCTCGATGTAATTGCTCAGCGTGCGCGTGAGCGCGGCGCGGAAACCGATCAGGTGGGTACCGCCGTCCTTCTGCGGAATGTTGTTGGTGAAGCAGAACATCGTTTCCTGGTAGGAATCGGTCCACTGCAACGCGACGTCGACGGTGATGCCGTTCTGTTCGCCCGAAACCGAGATGACGTTCGGGTGCAGCGGCGTCTTCAGCAGCGCCAGGTGTTCGACGAACGAGCGGATACCGCCTTCATATTCGAAGACGTCATTGCGACCCTCGCCGCGTTCGTCGGTCAGCGTGATGCGCACGCCGGAGTTGAGGAACGACAACTCGCGCAAACGCTTGGCCAGGATGTCGTAGTGGAATTCGACATCGCTGAAGATCGACGACGCTGGCCAGAAACGCAGCAACGTGCCGCGCTTTTGTGACGATTCCAGTTGCTTCAGCGGGTAAACGGGCTCGCCGAGCGCATATTCCTGCTGGTAGTGGTGTCCATCGCGCCAGATGTCGAGCAGCAGTTTTTCCGACAACGCATTGACCACCGACACGCCCACGCCGTGCAGGCCGCCGGACACCTTGTAACTGTTGTCGTCGAACTTACCGCCGGCGTGCAGCACGGTCATGATGACTTCGGCCGCGGAAACGCCCTCTTCCTTGTGGATGTCGACCGGGATGCCGCGGCCGTTGTCGGAGACCGACACCGATCCATCTTCGTGGATGGTCACGAACACTTCGTCGGCATGGCCTGCCAGGGCTTCGTCGATGGCGTTGTCGACCACCTCGAAGACCATGTGGTGCAGGCCCGTGCCGTCGTGCACATCGCCGATGTACATGCCGGGCCGCTTGCGGACGGCCTCCAGTCCACGCAGTACCGTGATCTTGCTGGAGTCGTAATTGGTGTTGGCGGGAATGTTCCCGTCGCTGGCTTCTGTCATGCGGCTCAAGGCTCCCGCGGCATCCATCGGAAAAGACGCCGAGACTCATTAGCTATAGGTGCGTCAGTATAACAAAGCCTCGCTTTTCACGCGGTTGCGCCATGGCAGGTCACCCTGGCCGCACGTCACCATGTTCCACGTGGAACGTCGTAAAGTCGGCCGCCACGTCTCGCAATGTTGGCGGGATGTCGGTGCCCGACAGGAAGACCTGAGCATGCGATTGGATCAGGCGCTCGAGCACACGGCGCTGATGGCTGCTGTCGAGTTCGGACGCCAGATCGTCCAGCACGACGATCGGCCACTCCCCACGATCTGCAGCATGCCGCTCCGCCTGCGCCAGCAGACAGCCCAAGGCGGAGAGCTTCGCTTGCCCACGCGACAGAGCCGCCCCTTGCGGCAGCCCGGTATGACGAATCCGCCAGTCGGCCCGGTGCGGGCCGACCGATGTAAAACCCGTCGCCAGGTCCCGATCGCGCGATAGCAGGAGCGCATCGGCGAGGGAGATCTCGTCGCGGCGCCAGCCCGGCAGAAACGTCAGTGTCGCCTCACCGAGCGTCGGCGCCAGCGCAGCATTGGTTTCAGACAGCCATGGCTGGAGCCGTTCCAGGTAGTGCTGCCGCCAGCCCGTGATCGCCTCGCCGGCCTCAGCCAGTTCATGATCCCAGCTATCGAGCTGGGACCCGCCCGCCCGCGCCTTGAGCAAGGCGTTGCGCTGCTTGAGGGCCCGCGCATAGCGGCGCCAATACGGAAGGAAGGTCTGTTCCACGTGGAACAAGCCCCAATCCATGAACCGGCGGCGCGGCTCGCCGCCGCCGTTGACCAAGGCATGGCTACCCGGCTCGAACGTGACGACGGCCAAGGCCGCGCACAGCTGGCCTAGTTGCGAGACCGGCTCGCCATCCAATCGCCCTTCCCAGGACTGGCCACTGTGGCGCAGGCCGGCGCGGCGGAGGCGTTGCGGCACGGCCTGCTGCCATTCGACGAAGATCTCCAGGGCTCGTTCCCCGACCCCGACCAGTCCGTCACCCACCCGCCCGCGGAAACTGCGGCCGTAAGCCATCACGTGCAGCGCTTCCAGGACACTGGTCTTGCCGGCGCCGTTGTCGCCGATTAGCACATTGATGCCGGCAGCCGGCGCAAGACTCACGGCACGAAGGCTGCGCAATTGGGTGATGTCGAGACGGGTGACCTGCATGACGTCAGTGCGCGATCACGCTGAAATCCAAAGCAGAACGCCCGGTCGGCGCCGGGCGTTCTGGTTCCACGTGGAACGCAGGCCGCGTCACAGCCGCAATGGCATCACCACATGGCGACATTTTTCGCTCGAGGCCTCGCGCACGAGCGCGGAGGAGTTCGCATCGCGCAGGGCGAGCACCACATGTTCGTCGCGCAGCGCACTGAGCGCATCGAGCAGGTAATTGACGTTGAAGCCGACCGCCAGGCCGTCGACCTTCGTGTCGGCTTCGACTTCCTCCTGCGCCTCTTCCTGCTCGGGATTGTGCGCATTGATCTTGAGCTGGCCCGGCGAGACTTCCAGGCGCACGCCGCGGTACTTCTCGTTCGACAGGATCGCCGCACGCTGCAGCGCCGCGCGCAGCACCTCGCGCTCGATGCGGACTTCGCGATCGGCGCCGATCGGGATCACGGCCTCGTAATCGGGGAAGCGACCGTCGATGAGCTTGCTGGTGAACGTCACATCGTCGCGCTTGAGGCGGATGTGGTTGCGGCCCATCTCCAATTCGACCACGCGATCGCCGCCTTCCAGCAGGCGTTGCAATTCCTGCACACCCTTGCGCGGCACGATGATCTGGCGCTTGGTCTGGACCACGTCTTCCAGCGGCGCTTCGCACAGGGCCAGGCGATGTCCGTCCGTCGCCACGCAGCGCAGGCGCTTGTCGCCGAGATCGAACAGCAAGCCGTTGAGGTAATACCGCACGTCCTGCTGCGCCATCGCAAATGCGGTGCGTTCGATCAGTTCCTTCAGCGCCGCTTCGGGCACGCTGACGCGCTCGGTGGCTTCGACCTCGTCGACCGAAGGAAAATCGTTGGCCGGCAGGCTCGCCAATGTGAAACGGCTACGCCCAGCCTGGACCGTGATCTTGTCGCCCGACTGCGACACCGTGACCTTGCTGCCATCGGGCAGGGCACGCACGATTTCGAACAGCTTGCGCGCTGGAATCGTGGTCTCGCCATCCTCGGCGTCGTCGACGGCCGACCGCGCCACCATTTCCACTTCGAGATCGGTGCCGGTCAATGACAGCTGTCCGTTCCTGACCTGGGCCAGCAGATTGGCCAGGACCGGGAGGGTCTGTCGACGTTCGACGACGTTGACCACCTGGGCCAACGGCTTGAGAAACACTTCGCGCTGCAGACTGAAACGCATGCCGATCCGTTCCCCTATGCCCATGCTTCGAAAGATGGATAAATCAAAAACTGGTGGTGATGGAGGCGCAAAAATCCGTGCGTAAGTGGCGTAACTGATTGATTTTTATATCTATTGCAGCCTTGCAATCGCGTGTACATCCAACTTCTGCAGTACTCACAAGCTGTGGGTAACTTATCGCGCGGTTTGCGCGTCGTTGTTTATCCACAGGTTGTCACCGCTTTACTCACTGAGCTTGCGAATCAGCTTGTCCCAGTCCTCGTGCAGCTTGCCGTCGGTTTCGAGCAGATGCTTGATCTGGCGGCAACCATGCAGGACCGTGGTGTGGTCGCGGCCCGCGAAGGCGTCGCCGATCTCCGGAAGACTGTGTTCGGTGAGTTCCTTGGCCAGCGCCATCGCCATCTGGCGGGGACGGGCGAGGGAACGCGTCCGTCGCTTCGACAGCAAATCCTTGATCTGCAGCCCGTAGTAGTCTGCCACGGTCTTCTGGATGTTGGGGATGCCGATCGCCTGCTGCTGCGCGCGCAACAGATCGCGCAGCGTCTCCTGGGCGAACTCCTGGGTGATGGGGCGGCCGGTGAAGTTGGCGCGTGCGGCCAGCGTGTTGAGCGCGCCCTCGAGGTCGCGCACGTTGGAACGCATCTTCTTGGCGATCAGGAAGGCGACGTCCTCGGGGATCGAAGTGCCGCGTTCGCGCGCCTTGGACAGCACGATCTGCGCGCGGGTCTCGAAATCCGGCGGCTCGATCGCGACGCTCAACCCCCAGGCCAATCGCGATTTCAGGCGTGGCTCGAGGCCCTCGACCTCGCGCGGATAACGATCGCAGGTCAGGATGATCTGCTGCTTGCCGTCGAACAGCGCGTTGAAGGTGTGGAAGAACTCTTCCTGCGTGCGGTCCTTGCCGGCGAAGAACTGGATGTCATCGATCAGCAGCGCGTCGACCGAGTGGAACTGCCGCTTGAACTGGTCCATCGACTTTTCCGCCAGCGCCTTCATCATCGCGCTGAAGAATTGTTCGGAACGCAGGTACAGCACCTTCATGCCGGGGTTGCTGGCGCGCATCTGGTTGCCGGCGGCGTGCATCAGGTGCGTCTTGCCCAGGCCGGTGCCGCCGTACAGCAGCAGCGGGTTGTAGGCGCGGCCCGGGTTCTGTGCCACCTGCAGCACGGCGGACTTGCCGAGCTGGTTCGACTTGCCTTCGACGAAGGTGTCGAAGCTGTAATTGGGGTCGAGGTTGCTGGCGTAGTCGTCGGCAATGCGCGGGGCGGCGGCGGGCAGGGTGAGCTTGCCCTCGGCACTCTTCGCTTTCGGCGGCTCGGGGCGCGCGAGGGCGCCGACTTCCAGACGCACCGGCAACTCGTCTTCGCCGCTGAAGTGGCGCAACAACTCGAGGATGCGGGCGAAGTAACGCTCGCGCACCGTCTCCACCACGAAGGCGTTCGGCGCGAACAGCGCCAGCCCGCTGCCTTGCGCCGTGGCCTGCAGCGGCTTGACCCACGTGTGGAAATCCTCGGCCGGCAGTTCGGCTTCCAATCGTTCGAGGCAAAGCGGCCAGGCGGCGAGCATGAGGATCAAGCGCAGGTCAGGCGCCGCAGTCTACCCGCCGGCGGCGCGGACTCCAACCGGAATCGGCTTGACACACAAGTGCTTGCGCGCGTATCGTTCGCGGTCTTGCCCGCAATCTTTCGGCCCTCGCCATGAAGCGTACTTTCCAGCCCAGCAACCTCAAGCGCGCCCGTACCCACGGCTTCCGCGCCCGCATGAAAACGGCCGATGGCCGCAAGATTCTCAGCGCCCGCCGCGCCAAGGGTCGCAAGCGCCTGATCCCTTGATCGAGCCGGCGGCCGCCATGCCGCCGTCCGGTCGAGATGCAAGCTTAGCGGAGCCCGTCGCCATGCCGACCCTCCGCCTCCGGCGCAGCGATGTCCTGCGAGTGCCCCCCGAATTCCAGCTCTGTTTCACGCACGGACAGCGCGTGAACGGGCGGTTTTTCCGTTTGCACGTGATGCACTCGGGCAAGCCGCGATTGGGCCTGGCGGTGTCGCGCAAGGTCGATCCGAACGCGGTCGGTCGCAACCGCATCAAGCGCACCGCGCGCGAAGCCTTCCGCACCTCGCGCGAAAAAATCCCCTGCGCCGATCTGGTGCTGGTGGCCAAGCGCGAGGCCGCCGCGGCGAGCAACGCCGACCTGCGCGAAGATCTTTCGCACCTGTGGCGCAAGGCCTCCGCATTGAAGCCTCTGCCCCCCGCGGGCACAATGCGCGACGCCGCCGAGCCGCCCGCCGCACACGGCGACGCCTGACACTTTCTCCTTCCCTGCGCGTCGGGTTTTTCCCGTCGCCGCCACGATGCCCCTCATGACCCAAACGCGCTCCTTCCTGCTCGTCCTCTGGCTGGTGCTGGCCTTCTTCCTGTGGGACGCCTGGCAAAAGGATTACTACGCCCCGCGCATCGATCCCGCGCTCGGCGCGCCCGCCGCGACGGCAGCAGGCGATACCTCT
>JACMKK010000534.1 GCA_014380115.1 Luteimonas sp.
AAGGCCGCACCCAGAGCCTCGGCCGTGGCCTGCACCACCGGGATCACGCGCTCGTAAGCCATGCGCGTCGGGCCGATCACGCCGAGCACGCCTAACACCTGGCCGCCAGCCATGTACGGCGCGGTGACCAGTGACACGCCCTCCAGCGGCGCCAGCCCTGTTTCCTCGCCGATGAAGATGCGCACGCCGGGCGCCCGGACCGTGCGCTCGAGCAACTGCAGGATCTCGCGCTTGCGGGCGAAGGCTTCGAACAACTCGCGCAGGCGGTCGAGGTCGGACAGGTCCTGGACCCCGATCAGCCGCGTCTGTCCCGCCACCAGCATGTCGTCGCCGGCCGGTGCCAGGACCTGCTCGGCGATCTCGACGGTGTGCGCGAGCAGGGTTTCCATCTCGCTGCGCGCGGCACGCATGTCGCGCACCAGCGTGGCGCGGATGTCCGCCAGCGGCCGGCCGGCGAATTGCGCATTGAGATAGTTGGCGACGCGCTCGAGTTCGCCACCGTCGTAAGGGCGGCGGGTCTGGATGATGCGGTTCTGCACGTCGTTGTCGGCGAACACCAGGATCGCCATCACCCGGTTGCCGTCGAGCGGTACGAAATCGATGTGCCGGAACGCGAACTGCTCGCGCTTGGGCACGCTGACCACGCCGACGAAATGGGTCATGGCCGAGACCATTTCGCTGGCGTTGCCGAGCAGGGACTGCGTGCCGCTGCCAGCCGGTAGTTCGCTGCGCAGGCGCGCGATCTCGCCTTCGGGCAGGGGCTTGATCTGCAGCAAGGAGTCGACGAAGACGCGGTAGCCCTGCGTGGTCGGCACGCGGCCGGCCGAGGTATGCGGCGCGGCGAGCAGACCCAGCTCCTCCAGGTCGCCGAGGATGCTGCGGATCGTGGCCGGACTGACATCCAGGCCGGCGTGGCGCGCCAGCGTCTGCGAACCGATCGGCCCGCCGTCGCGGATGTGGCGCGCGATCAGGGTGCGCAGCAGCTGGCGCGCGCGCGGGTCGAGGGATTGGTCCATGCGCTATTGATAGTCCCCCGGTGGCTTTCGGGCAAGTCGCGGCGAACCGGGTTGCAATCCGACGACAAACCGATGGTGCTAGTGTTCCGGCGCACCTTGCGGTGCGCTGCCGGGAGGATTCGAGATGGGCTACCTATGGCTGAAACTGCTGCATCTGGTAGCGGTCACGCTGTTCCTCGGCAATGTCACCACAGGCCTGTTCTGGGTGCACAGGGTCAAACAGCGCCACAGTCCGGCTGCGCTTGCCGACGCCATGGACGGCGTCATCGGCAGCGATCGCCTGTTCACGATCCCGGCAGTGGTCGTCATCATCGTCGGCGGCGTTGGCGCCGCCATCGTGGGTGGCCTACCGCTGTTGCGCGTCGGCTGGATCACCTGGGGTCTCGGCTTGTTCGCGTTTTCCGGAGTGATGTTCATGTGGCTGGTGCCGCTGCAGCGCCGCATTCGCGATTACGCGCGCCAGCCGGACGCAAGCTGGGAGGTCTGTCTGGCGATGCTCCGGCGCTGGGACCTGGTCGGCGCGATCAGCCTGGTTCCGGCCTGGATCGCATTCGTGCTGATGGTGCTCAAGGTTCCGGCTTGAACGAGGCGTGCGGTCGGCGCCTCTGCAGCAGACCGCTGAGCTTCCGCGCAAAGTAGTCGGCGGCACGCGGCCGCTTTCGGGCAGAATTCGCCGCATGTTGACTCAACTCGCGATCAAGGATTTCGCCGTCGTCTCCGCGGCCGAACTCGAATTCGGCCCGGGACTGACCGTCATTTCAGGCGAGACCGGCGCCGGCAAGTCGCTGTTGGTCGATGCCCTCAACCTGCTGTCCGGCCTGCGCGCCGACAGCGGCGTCGTCCGGCATGGCGCGCAACGCGCCGAGCTGAGCGCACAGTTCGACCTCGGCGATGCGTCCCCGGGCTTGGCATGGTTGCGCGAGCAGGAGCTGGAGGACGGCAACGAATGCCACTTCCGCCGCACGATCCGCGCCGACGGCGGCTCCCGGGCCTGGATCAACGGGCGTCCGGTCACCCTGGCGCAGCTCGGCGAAATCGCCGACCTGGTCGTCGAGATCCATGGCCAGCACGAGCACCAGGCGCTGTTGTCGAAGCCGAGCCAGTTGGCCTTGCTCGACGCCTACGCCGGCCACGACGCACTCCTCGACCGGGTCGGCACCACGGCACGCCACTGGAGCGGCCTGCTGCGCGAACGCGAGGCGCTGTCGCGGGCACGCGATGGCAAACCGGGCGACGTCGCCGAGCGCAGCGACTGGCTCACGCACCAACTGGCCGAACTCGAACGCGAAACGCTCGAACCCGAATCGATCGCCGAACTCGATGTCCAGCATCGCCGCCAGGCGCATGCCGCGGCGCTGATCTCAACCTGCGACGACGCCCTCGCCCGCCTCGGCGGCGACGAGGCGCCATCGCTGACCCAGCAACTGCAGCGCGTGCGCAACGATCTGGGACGCATGCAGGAGCATGAGCCGCGGCTGGGGGAAGTCGACGCCATGCTCGATGCCGCCGCCATCCAGGTCGACGAGGCGGTCGTGCTGCTGGAACGCGTCCGCGCCGACCTCGACGTCGACCCGGCGCAGTTCGACGAACTCGAACGGCGCCTGGCACGCCTGCACGAGCTCGCGCGCAAGCACCGTGTCGCGCCGCAGGCGCTGGGGACGCAGCGCGATCTGCTGGCCGCCGAGCTGGAGGGCTTGCAGACCGCCGGCATCCGCCTGCAGGCGCTCGACGGAGAGATCGAGATCGCCACGCGTGCCTGGCGCGAGGCCGCAGATGCCCTGCTGGCCTCGCGACGCGAGGCGGCGGCCGCGTTGTCGCAGGCCACCACCGCGCTGATCGCCGAACTGGGCATGGGCGGCGGTCATTTCGAGATCGCGATCGAACCGATCGAAGGCGACCGTCCTGACCCGCAGGGCGGCGAACGCGTTGAATTCCTGGTCTCCGCCAATGCCGGGCAGCCGCCGCGGCCGCTGCGCTAGGTCGCTTCCGGCGGCGAGCTGTCGCGCATCTCGCTGGCGATCGAGGTCGCCGCGCTGGGCATGGACGCGGTACCGACGATGGTCTTCGACGAAGTCGATTCCGGCATCGGCGGCGCAGTCGCCGACATCGTCGGGCAGAAGCTGCGCGCGCTCGGTGAGAAGCGCCAGGTGCTGTGCGTCACCCACTTGCCGCAGGTCGCCGCGCAAGGCCACGCCCACTATCGCGTCAGCAAGGCCGCCAGCGACGGCGTCACGCAAAGCGCGGTGCAGTTGCTGACGCCGAAACAGCGCCAGGAAGAACTGGCGCGCATGTTGGGTGGTGTCGAAGTCAGCAGCGAGGCGCGTGCCGCGGCGAAGCGTTTGCTGCGCGACGCGGGTTGACGGCTTCGGAAAAACTCACGATTCAGGAACCCAACGCGCGGCGGCGCGGCTCAGCCCTGCATGCGCTGCCGGTCTATCGCGGCGCCTTCTTGCGCACGTACAGCACGAGGGAATGCTCTTCGAGCTGGTAGCCATGCTGCGCGGCGATCTCGCGCTGCAGCTTCTCGATCTCGGGGCTTTCGAACTCGATGATCTTGCCGTTCTCGATGTCCACCATGTGATCGTGGTGGCCGCCGCGGTCGAGCTCGTACACGGCATGCCCGCCCTCGAAATTGTGCTTGAGCACCAGGCCCGCGGCCTCGAACTGGGTCAGCACGCGGTAGACCGTGGCCAGGCCGATTTCGTCGCCATGATCGAGCAGTTGGCGATAGATGTCCTCGGCGGTCATGTGCCGGGGGCGGGTTTGCTCGAGCAGCTCCAGGATGCGCATCCGCGGATGCGTCACCTTCAATCCGGCCTTGCGCAGGTCTTGCGATTCCATCTCGGCCTCCGGTCGGCATGGCCACCGAAACCCGGCATGAACGCGGATTCGGCGGCGATACGGTGATTGGGCTTCAGTGTATCATCGGCCGCTGAAATTCCCTTCGAAACCGCCTCGCGAATCCATGCGCAAACTCCCCAAGATCGCCATTGCTCTCCTCGTTGCCTGCCTCACCGCCGGCTGCGGCATTTTGTACAAGCAGCCGATCTATCAGGGCAACCTGATCGAGAAGTCCGCCGCGGACCAGTTGCAGGCGGGGATGAGCCGGCAGCAGGTGCTGACGTTGTTGGGCACGCCGTCGATCGCCGATCCGTTCCACCAGGAACGCTGGGACTACACCGCCAGCCAGCGCGCCAATCGTCGCGGCACCACCGACATCAAGAACATGACCCTGTGGTTCGAAGGCGACTCTCTGACCAAGTGGGAAGGCGAGTATTTCGCCGAGCAGGACGAGGCGCTGGCGAAAAAGATGCGCCGCTTCGGCAACTTGCCGAAGGACGACAAGAAGAAGAAGCGTCGCTAAGAAATCCGCAGCAAAGCTTCGCTTAGGTTTTCTTGATCTGCTGCGCACGCCGACGGCGCGCGTCCTTGGGATCGGCCAGCAACGGCCGCAGCAGTTCCACGCGATCGCCCTCATGCAGAACCGCGTCTGGCGGGACACGCTCGCCGAACACCGCGTAACCGCTGATCCCGCCAAGGTCGAAGCCCGCTGCGGCGAGTGCATCCGCGACGCATCCACCTTCCGGCAATTCGACGCTCACCGCTTCATGCCGGCGTGGCCAGGCACGGACGACTTCGACGCGCATGACTACTCGCCACCGTCGTCGGCAACACGCACGAAATCGTCGACCATGCGGTCGGCAAGCGCCTGGAAGCCGAGGGTGAGCGCCGGCGTCAGCAGGCGGCTGCGCGGGTCGAAGTCCAGCGTCAGCGTCACTTTGCAAGCCGATTCGTCGAGCGCGTGGAACTGCCAGCGCCCGTCCAGCCGCCGGAACGGTCCGTCGCGCAGCTTCATGTCGATATGGTGCGGCGGCGACAGCGTGTTCTCGGTGGTGAACCACGTCCGCAGGGCGCCAAGGCCGAGGTCGAGGCGCGCGACCACGCGATGCTCGTCGGCTTCCAGCACCTGCGCCGCGTCGCACCAGTCGAAGCGGCGCGGATAGGCGGCGATATCGTTGACCAGCGCGAACATGCGGGCGGCCGCATGTTCGACCAGGGCGCTGCGTTGGATCTTAGGCATCGAGGAGTGTTGGCCTGCGCGTCCCGGTTCGGGGACAATGGATACGATGAGCAAGAAGAATTCCGGCGGCAAGGATAAGGCAAATGGCGGTGGCACCATCGCCCTGAACAAGCGTGCGCGCCATGAGTACCACCTCGAGGAGCGCTTCGAGGCGGGTCTGTCGCTGCAAGGCTGGGAGCTGAAGGCGATCCGTGCCGGCCGCGCCAACATCACCGAAAGCTACGCGGTGATCCGCGAGGGCGAGCTGTTCCTGTTCGGCGCGCAGATCACGCCGCTGATCATGGCCTCCAGCCACGTGATCGCCGACGCCATGCGCACGCGCAAGCTGCTGTTGCACCGCGGCGAGATCGACGAACTGATCGGCCGCGTGCAGCGCGAGGGATACACCCTGATCCCGACCGCGCTGTACTGGAAGGCCAACAAGGTCAAAGCCGAACTGGCGCTCGCCAAGGGCAAGCAGACGCACGACAAGCGCGAAGCCAGCAAGGACCGCGACTGGGCGCGCGACAAGCAGCGCCTGATGCGGGCGCACAACAAGAACGCTTGAAACCGGAACAGCGTTAGCTGGAGTTCGCCCTTCTCGGCTGGCTGTCGCTCACTCGCCCTCCCCCACGGCCGGCAGCGTGAACCAGAACGTCGCGCCTTCACCCGGCCGCCCCTCGGCGCGGATGCTGCCGCCGTGCCGTTCGACGACGCGCTTGACCGAAGCCAGGCCGATGCCATGGCCGACGAACTGCTCCTGGCTGTGCAGCCGCTGAAACGGGCGGAACAGCTTATGGACGTACTCGGACGCGAAACCCGCGCCGTTGTCGCGGACAAAAAACGTCGCCATGCCCGCGGCAGCGGTCGGCCCAGCACCGAATTCGATCTGCGCATGGGCCACGCCGGCCGTGAACTTCCAGGCGTTGTCGAGCAGGTTCTGCAGCAGGTTGCGCAGCAGCGATGGGTCGCCGGCCGCGCGCAGGCCGGGCTGGATGGCGACATCGACCACGCGTGTCGGCTGCACGTTGCGCAAATCGGCCACGACCTCGGCGGCAAGCTGGCTCAGGTCCAGCGGCGCGAGGTTCAATTCAACGCGCGACAGCCGTGACATCTTCAGCAATGATCCGATCAATTCACCCATACGTCCGGCGGCGTTGCGGATACGCGCCAGGTAGTCGCGTCCGGCGTCGTCGATGTTCGCGGCGTAGCGTTCGTCCAGCAGGCGGCTGAATCCGTCGATGGCACGCAGCGGCGCGCGCAGGTCGTGCGAGACGCTGTAGGCAAACGATTCCAGCTCCTGGTTGGCCTGCGTCAGTTCGCGCGTGCGCAGCGCGACGCGCGCTTCCAACGAGCGGTTGAGCGCATGGATCCTGTCTTCCGCGCGCAAACGCTCGGTGATGTCCTCCACCTGCACCAGGCGGGCGATGTCCTGGCCGATATCACCGGGCACCGGCGCGAAGGTCAGCTGAACATGTCGTTGCTCGCCGTCCCCCCACCGCAGCTGGCGGGTGGTGCGAAGCACGCCGTCGGTCGTGCCTTGCGGACTCGCCGCGGCATCGCCATCGATGAAATGCGCGTCGAAAGCCGAGCCGAGCAGGCGCTCGCGGGTATCTCCGAGGATCTCGGCCAACGCCGGATTGACGTCGACGATGACGTCGGCGTGGTCGAGCAGCGCCTTGCCGATCGCCGAATACTCCATGGCTGCGCGGAAACGCAATTCGCTGCGCCGATACGATTCGCTCATCCGTGCGGCGATCGCCTGCGCCTGCGATTCGGTCCGCGCCAGCGCCAGCGCGATTCCGAACAGCAGCAACGACGCGACGATGCCGATGACCAGCGTGGTCCGCAGCCCTGAGGTGCGTTGAGCCAGGACTGCGCGGGGATCGGCCTGGAAATCGATCTGCCATCGACGGCCGAAGGCGTCGACGAGCTCGCTGTGCGTGAACATGTCGTCTGGCCCATTGGCCACGGCAGGCGACAGGTTCGAGTACAGCACCTGCGCCCCTTGCGTGATGTCGACAACGCGCAAGGCGACCGGTCGCTGTCCGCTGCCGAGCGAGGTCTGTACGAACTTCTCGACACGGAACGGCACGTAGACCCATCCTTGCAACGCATCACGCCGCGCCCGCTTCGTTGGGGGTATGACGGCATTGCGATAGACGGGCGAATACATCAGCAGGGCGGGCCGCGCGGCGCCGGCGTCCTGCACCAGCTTCACCACACCGGTCAGCCGCGCTTCGCCCTCGTCGCGTGCAGCGTCCATCGCCGCACGCCGAACCGGCTCCGCATACATGTCGTAGCCGGTCGCAGCGATGTTCTCGGGCGTCCTCGGTTCGAGATAGGTCACCGGCCCATAGCGCTCGCGAACGCCTGGTGGATGCACGGTGAAGAAGCCGCGTCCGGAATCCCGCACCGCCAGTTGCAGGTCCTGCAACTGCGTCCGGTTCAGGTAGGCGGCGAATCCCAGGCCGACCAGCGACGGGAACTGCTGCTCGATTCGAAGGCCCGCGACATAGTCGTGCCACTGCTCGGCGCTGGGTTGCGCGACCGACGCGAACAGCGAAACCGCGCCGCGCGACACCAGCCGGTAGCCGGCGAGGCGATCCTGCAGACGCCCGGTGATCTCGACGGCCTCGGCGACGAATTCTTCCCGGGCAGCGTTCGATTCGCGCTGCTGGGCGTTGCGCCAATACATCCACACCAGTGCCAGCGAAGCCAGCAACGCCAGCACCGCGAGCACGTAACCCTGTATCGGCGACTGCGCGTCGGGTGCCCGCTCCGCGGCGGCAAAAGGAGGCTGGTTCATCGGTTTCAGGATAGCCGTTCGCTGAATCCGTGCCGAGTCAGCGGCCACGAGCCCTCATGAACGAGCTTGCGCGGCTGTTTTTCGTCCCTATACTCGGTCCTGTCAGCGTGTTTGACGCTCCCGGGGGTGCACTGGCTTCGACGGGGGTCGCGAAATCGCTTGGCGCATGCCGAGGGGGTAGCTTTCCTCGTTAATCCAGCTGCAAAACTCAGACGCCAACGACGACGTCTACGCTCTCGCCGCTTAAGGCGTAAGCCCCGAACCCACTTGTGCCCGTGCTCGTGGATGTAGGGTCATCATCACGGAACCGGCCCCGGCGGCGACCCGCCAACCAGGGCTTAACTAAAGCGGGTGTGTCTTATGGTGTGCCTTGCACGTCGTGTTGCCATGAGACGAGAACCAACGTCGTGCTAAGCATGTAGTGCCGGGGATGGAGTGCCTTCGGACGGGGGTTCGATTCCCCCCACCTCCACCATTTTTAGTTCCTAAGAAGACCGAACAAGGCCGGAACATCCGCAGAAATGCTGGGTTCCGGCCTTTTTCTTGTCTGGGCCGTTCCTAGCGAGACTGTTGCAATCCAGGGGCAACAGCGGGCAACTCTCCTGCCAACTGTGAAGCGTTGCCCCCATGGCTCTTACAGACACTGCGACACGCAAGGCAAAGCCCGGGAGAAAAGTGCAGCGCTTGTTTGACGGCGGGTTGTACCTCTCAGGTCCGACAGTAGGGCCGTCGGTAACCTGCGCTCTTGCGCCACAGCGGCTGGATCGATCCAGGCTATGCGAGTTTGGTTACCGCGATCAATCTTTCATGCGGTATCAGCGCTACTGCCACTCGATCAAGAATTTCTTCTGAAACGTTGCTCCCGGCGGGATCACATTTGGCTCCAGGTTGAATGAATCGGGAGGGCCGCTTTGCGGTTCTATGCAGGTGGCGAAGGACGTAGCGTCGTAGATCACCCAATGCAGGCAGTCCGAGCTCAGACGCAACCGCTGGCCCGCAAGTTGCAGCGTAACCGTGTCGTGATTGATGAAGCAGTCGTCCCAGGGGCCCGGTGGCGGTTCTGCCAATGGCAAAGTCGCGATCCCTTCCTCGTCGCGAGGGTAAATACGACTTGGATAAAAATAAAACCGCTCCGGCTTTCGGAACCAGGGATGCCAGCCAACGACTACAGGCATCGGAACCTGACCTGCGCGTACCGACAACGTCATCTCCAGCCAGCCATCTCCTGCGACTATGCGCTGATACGCAGTCCCACCGAACGGCCATCTTTGGTCTTCAGGCAACGTCAGAGAAAGTTCAACGACGCTGGTCTCGTGCTTTTGCACACTCCATGGCAATGCAAACGCGACGCCGTGGATGGCGTGTGCATCCAAATTCAGCGGGAGCTGATACTGATGGCCGCGAAACTCGAAGCGGCCGCGGCGGATGCGGCCCGCCCACGGCACCATCGGATAGCTTCCCCAGGCGATCATCGCGGCCGTACGTTCGCCGTAGCCGACCAGATGATCCACGCCATCGTGCTGGATCTGCGCGATGCGTCCACCGGCCTGAGGCGCGATCGTTACGCGCAGAACTCCGTGAGTGATGGTGATGAGTGGCCCGGGCGCAAGAGGTGCCATCGCATCCGATGCAGGCGACCAGTGTGGATCAGGCGCCATAGGGGTCGATGGTCTGGATCTTGCCCTGGCCGTCGTAGTGAAGCTCCGTCACCTTGACCGAGCGGAGGTGGGTCACACCGCCGGAAAGAACCGCGTCGTGGTAGAAGAGATACCAGCGGCCGTGAAACTGGCAAATGGAATGATGCGTCGTCCAGCCGACCACCGGCTTTAGGATCACGCCCTGATAGACGAAAGGACCGTAGGGGTTCTCGCCCACCGCGTAGCACAGAAGGTGTGTGTTGCCAGTCGAGTAAGAGAGGTAATACCTGCCCTGGTATTTGTGCATCCAGGGGCCCTCGAAATACCGGCGCGCATGGTCGTCGGCGCGCAGTGGTCGCCCGCCCTCATCGACGATCGTCAGTTCGCGTGGCGCCTCGGCGAACTGCTTCATGCCAGCGTCCAGCCGCGCCATGCGCGGGCCCAGCGCCGCTTGGGTGCCCGTCGGTTCAGCGTGCGCGTCATCGTAGATGTTGTCGCGATACTTCTGTAGCTGCCCGCCCCAGATGCCACCGTAGTACAGGTAGCAGGCGCCGTCGTCGTCGGTAAAGGCAGCCGGGTCGATGGAGTAGCTGCCGTCAATGGGCTGCGGCTCCGGCACGAACGGACCCGCGGGATCGTCGCCGACGGCGACGCCGATCTGGAAGATGCCGTCGCTGCGCTTGGCCGGGAAGTACAGGTAGTAACGCCCATCGCGATACGCCACGTCCGGCGCCCACATCTGCCGTTCGGCCCAGGGCACGTCCTTGATATGCAACGCCACACCGCAATCCACCGCCTCTCCCTCGGGCGAATCCATGCGCAGCACGTGGTAGTCCTGCATGCCGAAATGGTCGCCGTCGTCGTTGAACGGGATGCCGGCATCGATGTCGTGCGAGGGATAGACATAGAGCTTGCCCTCGAACACGTGCGCGGAAGGATCGGCGGTGTAGATATGGGTCACCAGCGGCTGCGAGATCGCCCTGGCGGCCAGCGCCTGCAGCTCGTCGACATTCATTTCATCGGACATTGCGGTCTAGTCCCGGGAACGTGGCCGGAGGGCTCAGGCGGCGCTCGCGCGGCGCGTGCGCGGCGCACGCTCAGCTCCTGCTCGATGCGCGTTTCCATCTTCTTGTCGATCTCGTACAGGAACAGCAAGGCCACGCAGACCAGGAACGGAATCGAGCAGTAAACGCTGATCGCCAGCTTGATGCCGTGCACCGCTTGCGGCGACTGCGCGACCAGGTCGGGATCGTAGCCGTAATAGGCGAGGATGCCGGCAACCAGCGAACCGCCGACGCTCAGGCCGATCTTGAGCCCGCACAGGATCGCCGAAAAGGTGATCGCGGTGGCGCGGCGGTGATTCTTCAATTCGGACCAGTCCGCGACATCGGCGACCATCGCCCACAGCAGCGGGATGGTGATGCCGTAGAAGAAGCCGTGCAGGATGTACGACACGACCACCAGGCCGATCGCCGACGGCGAATAGAACCAGAACGCCAGCAGCCACAGGGTGGAGACGAACAGCGCGGCGCCGAACACGTCCCGCTTGCCGAAATGGTCGGCGAGGCGCTTGGAGAAGCCGATCCCGACGATCATGAAGATGATGCCGCCGGCATTGAACAGGCTGAAGGCCGAGGTGGGCGCGTCCTTCGGCCATTGGAACTCGCTCAGCCCCATGCCGGTGAGCATGGCGTTGAGCCCGGCGATGAAGCGGTTGAAACCGACGTTTTCGAGGAATAGCGCGAGCTGCGAAGCGTCCAGGTAGTACTTGAAGTAATAGACGTACATACCGCCCTTCAGGGCGAGGTTGATGAACACCAGGATGGTCAGCGCCAATATCAGCAGCCACGGCTTGTTGCGGGTCAGGTCGGCAAGATCCTGGCGGATGCTGGACTTCTGCCCCGCCGCGGGAACGATGCGCTCCTTGGTGGTGAAGAAGGTGATCAGGAAAAATACCGTTCCGACCATCGCGAACAGCGCCATTGTGTTCTGGAAGCCCTGCACCTTGTCGCCGCCGCCGAGGATCAGCACCAGCGGCAGCAGCAGCACCTGGATGATGAACTGCGCGACCATCACCGCGACGAAGCGGTACGACGACAGGCTGTTGCGCTGCGCCATGCTGCCGGTCAGCACGCCGCTGAGCGCCGAATACGGCAGGTTGTTGGCGGCATACACCATCACCAGCAGGGTGTAGGTGGTCAGCGCGTAGGCGACCTTGCCGCGTTCGCCCAGGTCCGGCGTGCTGAACGCCAGCAGCGAAAGCACACCGAAAGGAATGGCAGTCCACAGGATCCAAGGGCGGAATTTGCCCCAGCGGGTGTTGGTGCGGTCGGCGATCAGGCCGACGACCGGGGTGAACACGAAGGCGCCGAGCAGGCCGCCGACGAAGATGATCGTCGCCGCAGTACCGGCGGGAATCCGGTACACGTCGGTGTAGAAGAACGCGAGGAAAGTGACGAAGGTCTGGAAGATCAGATTGGCGGCCAGGTCACCGAGGCTGTATCCGATTTTTTCCTTGACCGAGAGGGTTTCCGCGACTGTGTTCATGGCCACCGGTTCGTTGCTGCAATGATGATTGCGAATCCGACCGGTGTTGCGGCCGCACGAGTGATGGAGCCGGCCCGGCGTGGGAGCGCCGGTGCAAGCCTTGGAGTCTCTGGCGTTGGCTCAGGCGCTGCTGCCTCGACCTTGTCGAAACCACGGCCGGACCCAGCGCACACGACAACGCCGTTCCTACGCTCCCTCTTCGTTCTCCCCACGTGTTTCCCCGATCCGTCCCGCTACGCCCCTTATCCTGACGAAACGATTGCCTTTTTTACCTGACCAACCGCGTTGATTCGCTATTGACAAGTCGACGAACAAACGGAATGGTAGCGCTACCACTACCCGGTCGCACGCTGCGCAGCAACATGGATCCGAGATGGCTTGGCAATGCACATGACGGCAGCGGCACAGCCTTGGATTCGGGTAATGGCGCTGCATTTCCCCTCCGAATCCAGATGGCAAAGCACTGTGGCGCTACGACAAAACTTTTGCTGGCAGGGCGGCGGTAGCGTCACGCTTGGCAAAGAAGCGTCACGCGATCGACCCGGGAGCCGCAGCGCGACAAACTAGCGTTACCGCACGACCATATATACGTTCAAGGAACTAGCAGCATGAAGCGACTGCAAGCTGCGGCACTTGGCGTACTTGCCGGGCTGATGCTTACCGGTCGCGCTTACGGCGCGCCGCTCGCCGACGGGCAACCGAAATTCCTCGGTAGCGCCTACAGCACGGATCAGGCGCCGGAATTCGCCAATTACTGGAACAAGGTCACGCCTGAGAACGGTGGCAAGTGGGGCAGCG
>JACMKK010000535.1 GCA_014380115.1 Luteimonas sp.
CCCAGGGCACGGTGCTCACCAACAAGTACGCCGAAGGCTATCCGGGCAAGCGCTACTACGGCGGCTGCGAATACGTCGACGTCGCCGAGAAGCTGGCGATCGAGCGCTGCAAGACGCTGTTCGGCGCGGGCTACGCCAACGTGCAGCCGCACTCCGGCTCGCAGGCCAACCAGGCCGTGTACTTCGCGCTGCTGAGCCCGGGCGACAGGATCCTGGGCATGTCGCTGGCGCATGGCGGCCACCTCACCCACGGCGCCAAGGTCAACATCAGCGGCAAGCTGTTCGACGCGGCGCAGTACGGCGTCGACGCGGCCGGCATGATCGACTACGACGAGGTGCAGCGGCTCGCGAACGAGCACAAGCCGAAGATGGTCGTCGCCGGGTTCTCCGCGTATTCGCAGGTCGTCGACTGGGAGCGCATGCGCAAGATCGCCGACTCGGTCGGCGCGTACCTGTTCGTCGACATGGCGCACGTGGCCGGGCTGATCGCCGCGGGCATCTATCCGAACCCGGTGCCGCACGCGCACGTCGTCACCTCGACCACGCACAAGACGCTGCGCGGCCCGCGCGGCGGCCTGATCGTCGCCCAGGCCAACGAGGAGATCGAGAAGAAGCTGCAGTCGATCGTCTTCCCCGGCATCCAGGGCGGCCCGCTGATGCACGTCATCGCGGCCAAGGCCGTGGCCTTCAAGGAAGCCCTGGAGCCGGAGTTCAAGGCCTACCAGCAGCAGGTCGTGAAGAACGCGCAGGCGATGGCCGAAACGATGATCGCGCGCGGTTACAAGATCGTCTCCGGCGGCACCCAGAACCACCTGATGCTGGTCGACATGATCGGCAAGGGCATCACCGGCAAGGATGCCGAAGCCGCCCTCGGCAAGGCGCACATCACCGTCAACAAGAACGCGGTGCCGAACGATCCGCAGAAGCCGTTCGTGACGTCTGGCCTGCGCATCGGCACGCCCGCCGTGACCACGCGCGGCTACATGGAGCCGGATTGTGTCGCGCTTGCGAACTGGATCTGCGACGTGCTGGATGCGCCGAAGGATGAGAGCGTGATTGCTGCGGTTCGCGATAACGTGACCAAGCAATGCAAGCAATATCCGGTGTATGGCTGAGATCGATAGCCAACATGTAGGGTGGGCCCCGGCCCACCATGGGCGATCCACGGAGAACGCGGTGGGCTAGAGCCCACCCTACGAGATGCATTGTCCTTTCTGCCAGCACCTAGACACCCGCGTCATCGATTCGCGCGTCAGCGACGACGGCGCGACGATCCGCCGCCGGCGCGTCTGCGAGGCCTGCGGCGAGCGCTTCAGCACGATGGAGACGATCGAGCTCAAGCTGCCGGTGGTCATCAAGTCCGACGGCCGCCGCGATACGTTCGACGCGCGCAAGCTGCGCATGGGCTTCGATCGCGCATTGAACAAGCGGCCGGTCTCGGAGGAACAGATCGAAAGCGCCGTGCGCGCCGTGATCCACCAGTTGCGCATGACCACCGAGCGCGAGATCGCCTCGCGCCGCGTCGGTGAGTTCGTGATGGCGGAGCTGCGTAAACTCGACCACGTCGGCTACGTGCGTTTTGCCTCGGTGTACCGCTCGTTCGAGGACGTCGCCGATTTCCGCGAGGAGCTCGATCGCCTCGAACGCGACCTGCCCGGCGAAGGTCAGTTGCCGCTGCTTGGCGCCGAAGTTGTGTCGTTCGACCGGCATGTCGAGAAAACGAAGAAGCGTTGAACCGATTCCCTCCCC
>JACMKK010000536.1 GCA_014380115.1 Luteimonas sp.
ACCGACGCCGGCAGGTCGGCAGGCTGCGCCACGACGACGATCGGACTGGTGTCGGGCGTGATCGCGACCTGCGCAGGCGCAGTCGGCGTGGCGCGCTCGCACGCGCCCATCGCCTCGCTGAACTTGGACGAGATGGCGCCCGACGACAGGCCCGCGCACCCGGCATTCGCCGCGCCCGCACACCCCAGAAACGCAACGACTAAGGCCGATTTCAGCCGGTACTGCACGATGGATGCCCCGCTTATTCTAATCGAACGGTACTGTAACGAACCTCCGGGCGGCCCTCCGGTTCCCTGCCGCTAAACGCGAAATGTTAACGAACAGAGACTCTCGGATCATGAACCTTTAATTGCTATCAGTATGTTACGGTTCGCCTGCGGAACAAGTTTCAACCTCGCGCGCTCTGGACAACTTACGCGACGGCGTGGCACCCGCGGCGTCGCGCGATCGGTACGGGCGGTCGTCGGAAGGGGGGGTAGATGGCCGACAAGAACGACGGCGGAGACAAGACCGAAGCCCCTACCCAGAAGCGGATTCGCGACGCGCGCAAGAAGGGCGACGTCGCCAAATCGAAGGACCTGACGTCGGTTGCCGGACTGTTCGTCTGGCTGTTGCTGGCGACATTCGGTGCGGGGTTTGCAGGCGACCGACTCGCAGCGCTGTTCAACACGAGTTTCGAGGCGGTGGCCCGCGGCCTGCCGTTCGCGCAGGCGTGGGTCGACCTCGGCATGGCGGCTTTCTGGCTGTTCGTGCTGCTCACCGCGCTGGCGATGATCCCGGCAGCACTGATCGGCCTGGCGGCCGAGTTCCTGCAGACCGGCGCGATCCTGACCTTCGAAAAGATGAAGCCGTCGCTCGACAAGCTCAACCCGATGGAGGGTTTGAAGAAGATGTTCAGCATGGACAACCTTGCCGAGCTGGTGAAGACGGTCGCCAAGGCGGCGCTCATGCTGCTGATCACCTATCTCGTGCTGCGCGCCTCGCTGCCGGAGATCGCCGCGGGGATGCCGACCGGCGCTTTGCCGACTGTGCAGGGTGTCGGACGCGCCGGCGCGTCGGAGGCGCTACGCGAGACCGGCGTGCTGACCTCGCGCATGCTGGCGTGGACGCTGGCCGCCTTCGTCGTCGTCGCCGCGGTCGACATGGCCTGGCAGAAGCACAGCTATACCAAGAAGCTGAAGATGAGCCTTCGCGACATCCGCGACGAGGTCAAGGAGAACGAGGGCGACCCGTATATCCGCCAGCAGCGCAAGGCGATGCACCAGGAATACGCCGAGCAGAACGCCATCGGCGCGGCGCGTACCGCCAATGTGCTGGTGATCAACCCGACCCACCTCGCGCTTGCGCTCGACTATGATCCCGAGACCTGCCCGGTGCCGATCCTCGCGGCGAAGGGCGAAGGGCCGCTGGCGCAGGCGATGCGCGAGGCGGCCGAGGCGGCGGGCGTGCCGATCATTCAAAACATCGACGTGGCGCGTGCGCTGTACGAGCGCGGCCAGATCAACGACCTCGTGCCGCGCGACATGTTCGAAGCGATCGCCGAGATCATCCTGTGGGCGCGCAAGGAGCGCGACGCGATGATGGAACGCCGCAGATGATCGGCGAGACCAGCGTGCTGAGCAGCATCATCACGACCGTCGTCGCGCTGCTGATCGTGCTGGCGCTGGCGTGGGGGGCGCTGCGCCTGCTGAAATACATGCAGGATCGCCAGATCGGCGGCATCAAGGGCGACGAGACCCAGGCGCTGCGCTTCCT
>JACMKK010000537.1 GCA_014380115.1 Luteimonas sp.
GGCGTGTTCGGGCGCACGCCGGCCGGCGTGCGCGGCGTCCTGACCGGTGGCGCCGCTGGCGGCGTGGCCTGGCTGATGTCCGCGCTGTTGGGACTGGGCGGTGTGGCCGCGGTGCTGGGTTTCCTCTACGGCCTGCTCAGCGTTCCGAAGGGACGTTATGCGCGCGATAGCGGCTGGGGTGGTTTCGGCGGTGGCGGCTGGGGTGGTGGCGGAGGCTGGGGTGGTGGCAGCGGCGGCGGCAGCAGTGGTGGCGGCTGGTCGGGTGGCGGCGGCATGAGCGGAGGCGGCGGCGCCTCCGGGAGCTGGTGATGTCCGGCCGGCTGCTCAGACACCTGTTCGCGCGGACAGCGCACCGCCTCTACCCCGCGGACAGCCTGCAGCGCATCACCCAGGCGATCGCGACGGGCGAGTCGCGCCATCGCGGTGAAATCTGCTTCGCGGTCGAATCGGCCTTGCCGATGTGGAGCGTGGTGCGCGGCGTGGCGGCACGGGACCGCGGGCTCGAAGTGTTCGCGCAGCTGCGCGTATGGGACACGCACGCCAACAACGGCGTGCTGGTGTACCTGTTGCTGGCCGACCACCGCATCGAGATCGTGGCCGACCGCGGGCTCGACGCGGTGGTCAGCGCCGAGCAATGGCGCGGCGTCTGCGTGCTCATGGAGGAACGGCTCAAGGCCGGCGAGGCGGAGGCCGCCGCGATCGCGGGCGTCGCCGCGATTTCCGACCTGCTGGCCGAACACTTCCCGCGCGCCGCGGGCGAGGCCGACGTCAACGAGTTGCCGGATTCGCCACGCATGCTCGATTGATCCCGCAGCAGGCGCAGGAGTCACGAGCCACCGAGGTCGGGCACAATACGAGCCTCTCCGCCACTCCAGGCCGCGCCATCGCATGATTGTCCTCAACCAGATCGATCCGATCGCGCTCGACCTCGGCAAGGTGCAGGTGCACTGGTACGGCGTGATGTACCTGATCGCGTTTGCGACGGCATGGTGGCTGGGGCGCAGTCGCATCCTGGCCGGCCGCCTGCCCGGCGCGGACATGAACGCCTTCGGCGACCTGATGTTCTACGGCATGCTCGGCGTCGTGCTCGGCGGACGCATCGGTTATGTCCTGTTTTACGCGTTCGGGGACTTCCTGCGCGATCCGCTGATGCTGTTCAAGGTCTGGGAAGGCGGCATGAGCTTCCACGGCGGCCTGCTCGGCGTGTTTTTCGCCTCGTGGTGGTGGTCGCGCCGACAGCGCCTGCATTTCTTCGACGTCATGGATTTCGTGGCGCCTTGCGTGCCGATGGGCCTGGGCTTCGGCCGCATCGGCAATTACATAGGCGGCGAGTTGTGGGGCAAGCCGACCGGCGCCGACTGGGGCGTGATCTTTCCGCGCGCACTGCCGCCCGACCTGGCCGCGCTCGCGCCGGCAGCGCTGCGTGCGCAGTTCGAAAGCGGCGCGCTCGATGCCTTCGCGCGACATCCCTCGCAGCTCTACCAGGCGTTGCTCGAGGGCGTGGTCATGTTCTGCATCCTGTGGTGGTATTCGCGCAAGCCGCGCCCGCGATACGCGGTGGCGGGCCTGTTCGCGTTGCTGTACGGCGTGTTCCGTTTCCTCGTCGAGTTCGTGCGCGTCCCCGACGAGCAATTGGGCTATCTGGCCTTCGGCTGGCTGACGATGGGCCAGGTGCTGAGCGTGCCGTTGATTCTGTTGGGCTTGTTCTGGCTCTGGCTGTCGCGGCGTTCGCCGACGTTGCAACCCGTACCCCCGGCCGCGGTCGAGGGTTCCGACGCAACCCACAGCGGCGTCTGACGCCGCGCCAGGAAGAGCCGCACATGCGCCAATACCTCGACCTGCTGCAGCACGTCCTCGAGCACGGCACCGAGAAGTCCGACCGCACCGGCACCGGCACGCGCAGCGTGTTCGGCTGGCAGCTGCGCTTCGACCTCGCAGCCGGTTTCCCGCTGCTCACGACCAAGAAGCTGCACCTGCGCTCGATCGTGCACGAGTTGCTGTGGTTCCTGAAAGGCGAGACCAATATCGCCTACCTCAAGGACAACAAGGTCGGTATCTGGGACGAATGGGCCGACATCGACGGCGAACTCGGCCCGGTCTACGGCAAGCAATGGCGACGCTGGGCGGCGCCCGACGGGCGCGAGATCGACCAGATCCACTGGCTCATCGACGAGATCAAGGGCAATCCGGATTCGCGCCGGTTGATCGTGTCGGCCTGGAACGTCGCCGACCTGCCCGACATGGCGCTGATGCCCTGCCACACGCTGTTCCAGTTCTACGTGGCGGACGGGAAGCTGAGTTGCCAGCTCTACCAGCGCAGCGGCGACATCTTCCTCGGCGTGCCGTTCAACATCGCCAGTTACGCGTTGCTGACCCACATGGTGGCGCAGGCGACGGGCCTGAAAGTCGGCGATTTCGTGCACACGCTCGGCGACGCACACCTGTATTCGAACCATTACGAGCAGGCGCGCGAGCAGCTGGCGCGCACGCCGCGGGCGTTGCCGACGTTGCAGCTGAATCCGGACGTGACCGACCTGTTCGCGTTCACCTACGACGACATCAAGATCGATGGCTACGATCCGCTGCCCGCGATCAAGGCGCCGGTCGCGGTGTGAGCAAGGCGGATTGAGCGAACAGGGGAATTCAGCATGAGCAACGCCTTCTCCCGCACGCACAACGCCATCGAAGCTTGGTGCGCGAAGCGCAGCGACCTGGGCCTGCTGATCCTTCGCGTCGTCGTTGGCGGCCATCTCATGTACATGACCCAGGACAACGTGTTCTCCTGGGGGCGCATGCTCGAGTTCCGCGACTTCATGGCGCAGTTCGGATTTCCGTTCCCGTTGTTCTGCGCGGTGCTGTCGGTGATCGGCCAGTTCGGCGGCGGCCTCGCGCTAGTTGCGGGCCTGTTCACGCGCTTCGCCGGACTGGTGATCGCGTTCAATTTCGTCGTTGCGATCTGGATGGTCGATTCGAACCAGCCCTATCCAGCCGCATTCGCCGCGCTGGCGCTGGTGGCGACGGGACTCTGCCTGATGTTCACAGGTGCAGGCCGCTACTCCCTCGATCACGCCTGGCGTAGGGCGGCATGACCGGGCTGGTACTGATCGCCGCGCTGGATCATGACAGGGCGATCGGCAAAGACAACGCCTTGCCCTGGCATCTTCCGGAAGACCTGAAGCGTTTCAAAGCGCTGACGCTAGGCAAGCCGATACTGATGGGACGCAAGACTGCGGAGTCTCTGGGACGCGCGCTGCCGAAGCGGCGCAACCTGGTGCTCACGCGCAGCGGGCGCATTCCGTTCGAGGGCATGCAGGCCGTCGCATCGGTGGACGAGGCATTGCGGGTCGCCAGCGATGATGGCGCCGAAGAGTTGTGCGTGATCGGCGGCGGCGACGTGTTTGCATTGACCTTGCCGCTTGCCGGCCGCATGCATCTGACCTGGGTCGATACTGTTGTGGACGGCGCCGATGCGTTCTTTCCTCGCTTCGACCCTGGCGAATGGACAGCGACATCGCGCGAGGCGCATTCGGCGGATTCGAAACACGCCGTTGCCTTCGAGTTCGTCGACTACATGCGCACGTAGAGCCGGCGCAAGTGGCGACAATGACCTGGTTCCGACTTACACAGGCTTGACCGACACGTCGCGACCGGGAACCTGCACGATGCGCAACTCATCGGTATCCAGCTGCAGCGCGGTGAGCTTGCCGCCCCAGACCGCGCCGGTATCGATCGCGTGCACGCCGTGACCGATGAACAGGCCGAGCGTGGACCAGTGTCCGCAGACGATCTTCAGGTCGCGCTCGGCGCGGCCTGGCACTTCGTACCACGGATAGAGTCCCGGCTGCTGCGTGCCGGGAGCACCTTTTTCGTCGAAGGCGATGCGTCCACGCGGCGAGCAATAGCGCAGCCGGGTGAAGACGTTGATGATCGCGCGGTCGCGGTCGAAACCGCTGAGTTGCGGCGACCACACCGGGCGGTCGCCGTACATGTTCTTCAACAACTTGTGGAAGTGTTCGCCGCGCAGGCGCTCTTCGACCTCGCGCGCGTGCTTCTCGGCCATCGTGGTCGTCCACTTCGGTGCCAGCCCGGCGTGCACCATCATCCAACCGAGCTCGCGGTCGGCGTGAACCAGCGGCAGCATGCGCATCCAGGCCAGCAGTTCGTCGCGGTCTTCGGCGAACAGCACGCGCTGCAGGTCGGCGTTGACCTTGCGCTGCTCCTCAGGACGTCGTTCGCCGATCGCGATCAGCGACAGGTCGTGGTTGCCGAGCACCACGATGCTGTTGGCGCGCAACGAATGCACCAGCCGCAATGTTTCGAGCGATTCGCCACCGCGATTGACCAGATCGCCGCAGAACCAGAGGCGATCGACGGCAGGATCGAAGCGGATGCGCTCGAGCAGGCGCTGCGTCGGTGCGTAGCAACCCTGCAGGTCGCCGATCGCCCAGACGCTCATGCCGCGATGTCCGTGTCGGGCATCATCAGGCGGGCACCGTCAGTGCAGCGTGCGCGGCACGGACAGGGTGAACGGCGGGATCGGCGCGTCGAAGCGCGTGCCGTCGTCGCCGACCATGTCGTAGCTGCCCTGCATCGTGCCGACGGCGGTTTCGAGCACCGCGCCCGAGGTATAGACGAATTGCTCGCCCGGCTCGATGCGCGGCTGTTCGCCGACGACGCCTTCGCCTCGCACCTCCTCGGTCTTGCCGTTGCCGTCGGTGATCAGCCAGTGGCGCGACAGCAATTGCGCGGGCAGGCGTCCGAGGTTGCGGATGCGGATGGTGTAGGCGAAGACGTAGCGGTCGTCGTCGGGTTCGGATTCCTCGTCCAGGAAGCGCGTGGCGATCTGGATCTCGAGGGTGTAGTCGGCGGTCTCGTCCATGCCGCCAGTTTAAGCGTTGCGCGTGAACGGATGGACTACGCGGGGACGGGGATGTTGGCGAGGCGCACGAAATCGGCGACCGCGACCTGCTCGGCGCGCGCTTGCGGATCGATGCCCGCCGCCTCGATCTGCGCGACGTCGCAGACGAGTCCGAGCGCGTTGCGCAGCGTCTTGCGGCGCTGGCCGAAGGCGGCGCGCACCA
>JACMKK010000538.1 GCA_014380115.1 Luteimonas sp.
GATGGCGCCACCGCCGAGCGCATCGAGCACGCGCGCGTCGCCACCGGACCATGCACGCCACAGCGCGTGCGCGCACAGCACGAGCAAAGCTACGGTCGCGGCGGCGATGCCGATCCAGAAGCGGTCGAAACCACGTGGGCGCAGTTGCGTGTTCAAGTCGAGGTTGGGTGATGGCGACCCGGTGGCGGGCATCCCGATTCTAGCCTCAGACTGCCCTAGCCTCAGGCCACCCTAGCCGCAGGCCGCCGCGGCTGCGCATGATCCGGATAGCGCGGGTTGCACGGCGCGGACAGCATGCAGGCATCCCCATCACGAGGCATGCCGACATGGCTTACCGCATTACCGGATTGCCACCGAAACTGTTCGACGGCTTGTCCGCGCTGGACGACGAAGCACTGCAGGCGCGCGGGATACGGCGCGTCATCGCCGACGCCCATCCGGGCTATCCGTGCCGGATCTCGCTGCAGGATGCGGCTGTCGGCGAATCGCTGCTGCTGCTGTGGCACGAGCATCATGCGGTCGATACGCCTTACCGCAGTGGCGGTCCGATTTTCATCCGCGAAACCGCAACCGAAGCGTCCATGCAGCGCGATGCGGTTCCAGAGCAGCAGCGAAGCCGCCTGTTGTCGGTGCGCGCTTACGACCGGCAAGGATGGATGCTCGATGCCGACGTGGCCGAAGGCGCGGACCTGGAATCGCTGATCGCACGCTTCTTCGCCAACCCGCAGGTCGGCTACCTGCATATCCACAACGCACGCCGCGGTTGCTATGCCTGTCGCGTCGACCGCGATTAGGCCACGTCGTCGTCGCCAAGGATGATTCGCGAGTTGCGCCGGTGCGTCCAATAGGCCACGGCCCAGTCGAGCAGCACGACCAGTCGGTTGCGGAAGCCGATCAGGAAGAAGATGTGCGCGGCCAGCCAGAACGACCAGGCCAGGAAGCCGGAGAAACGCAACCTGCCGAGGTCGACCACCGCGGCGCGGCGGCCGATGGTGGCGAGGTTGCCCCAGTCGCGATAACGGAACGGCGCGGTCGCGCGTCCGTCGATGCGCGCACGCAGGCTCGCGGCGACATGCGTGCCCATCTGCTTCGCCGCCGGTGCGACGCCCGGCACCGGCTTGCCATTCGACTGCATCGTCGTGAGATCGCCGGCGATGAAGATCTCGGCATGTCCCGGCACGCTGAGGTCGTCGGCGACCGACACGCGTCCCGCGCGATCGAGCGGCACGCCCAGCGATCGCGCCAGCGGCGAGGCCGCGACGCCGGCGGCCCACAGCACGGTATGCGTGGCGATCCTTTCGTCGCCGAGCGTGTCGTCGCCAAGGGTGACGCCACCGGCATCGATGTGCGTGACCGGCACGCCGGTGCGGATCTCGACGCCCAGGCGTTCGAGTTGTCGCTGCGCCTTCGCCGACAGCGATTCTGGGAAACTCGACAGTACGCGCGGACCGGCCTCGAGCAGCAGCACGCGCGCTTGGCGCGGATCAATGCGTCGGAACTCGCGCCTGAGGGTATGACGTGCGATTTCACCGAGGGTGCCCGCGAGTTCGACCCCGGTGGGACCGCCGCCGACGATGGCGAAAGTCAGCAAGGCACGGCGCTTTTCAGGATCGTCCTCGAGTTCGGCCTTCTCGAACGCGGACAGGATGCGGCGGCGGATGCGCAATGCGTCGTCGAGCGTCTTCAATCCCGGGGCATGCGGCGCCCAGTCGTCGTGTCCGAAATAGGCATGCGTCGCGCCGGTGGCGAGCAGCAGGTAGTCGTAGCCGATCGCACCAGCGTCGCGTAGACGAAGCGCCCGCGCTTCGGTGTCGATGGCGACGGCCTCGTCCATCAGGACGGTGACATTGGCCTGCCCGCGCAGGATGTGGCGCAGCGGCGCGGCGATGTCGGGCGCGGACAAACCTGCGGTCGCGACCTGGTA
>JACMKK010000083.1 GCA_014380115.1 Luteimonas sp.
GCGCGTGCCTGGCCGCCGTCGTCGCGTGCGTCAGGGAACAGCGTCGCGAACAGCGGCGCGAGCGCTGCAACATCCACCGGTGCCGGCGCTTGCGCGGCGATGCGCTTCAGGCCCGCGGCGAGGCGGCGCTCGTATTCGCGATAGCGGCGTAGGTAGAGCAGGCCGCCTTCGAGTACCAGCGGGCGTGATGCGGGCGCGACTGCATGTGCGGCCGGTTCGCTGACCCACGGCGAGGCGCGCAGCGCGGTGATCCAGGCGACGGCTTCAGGCAGATCATCGAGATCGCCCAACAAAGTTTGCGGCTGTGCGGGATCGAACGCGGCGTGTCCCGTGCCGACCGCCAGCGACGCCAGCGACGCGGCGGCGAGCACGCGCGCATCGGTGCCCGGATCGAGTCTGCGCAAGACCTCGGCCAGCGCGACATCCATTGCGCGCAGGCCATCGCCTTGCAGGTGCAGGTGCGCGAGCAGGTTCATGCGGCCTGCTCCAGCGGCGGAACCAGCAACGCGTCGACCGCTTCGACCAGGTCGCGTGCGAAGTGCGGCACGAACAGACCGCTCGCGCGATCGGCGGGATCCAGGCCGCGGCAGAACACATAGCGCACGCCGCCGAAGTCGCGGTCGTAGTCGTAGGCCGCGCCGAGTCGCAGGCGCATCCAGCGATGCACCGCCAAGGTGTAGAGCAGCGCCTGCAGATCGTATTCGCTCGAGGCCATGGTGCGCGCGAGCGTGGCCTGGTCATAGGCCGGCAGGTCGTTGGACTTGTAGTCCATCACGTAGACGCGGCCGGCATGGCGATAGGTCAGGTCGACCTTGCCGTTCATCAGGCCGCTGAGCTGTGTCCACACGCCGAAGTCGTGACGGTTGGCGACGAGCCCATGGCGATGCAGCAGGTCGAGGAAGTCCAGCGTGGTCGCGCCGCGCAGCGCGAGGTGGAATTCGAGTTCGACGATGCGCGCCGCAGGCGGCAGGTCGCACAGGCGCAGGTCTTCGGGCAGCACCGCGTTGAGCGTGCGTGCGATCAGCGGCGTGAGTTCGCGGATGCCGGCTTCGTGGAGTTTCTGTGGGTAACCCTGGGTATTGAGGGCATCGACCAGGTGCTTTGTTGCTTGCGAGTCCGGCGGCAACTCGTCGACATGATCGCGCCACGCGGCGAAGTCGACATGCTCCAGCGCGTGGTGCAGCACGTTGCCGAAGCGCGATCCCGAGAACTGGCGCGGGCGGGCGGGCGTCGTCGCGGCGAGCGGCGCTTCATCGTCGGCCGGGCGCGCTTCGACGAGGACGCCGACGCCGTGCGACTGCTGCTTGTGCAACTGGCTGAAGCTGTGGATCCACCAGTTGCGCGACAGGCGTCGCTGCGCAGAACGCGGTGCCGGCACGGCTTCCGTCGGCAGTGCGGACAGGCGGCGCGGCAATCCATGCGGCAACGTGCCGGTGGCGTGCGTAGCGTTCGCGCCCAATGCCGCCATCAGTTCCGCTGTCGGCGCAGGCCCGCCGAGCAATCTCGTCAACGCGGCATTGCGTTGTTGCGACAGCGGTCCGCAGCACAACCACAAGGCTTCGCTGGCGCGCGTCAGGCCGACGTACAGCAGGCGCATGTCCTCGGCGCTTTCTTCCTTGAGGTGCAACCGCTTCGCGTCGGCCCAGGCTGGCGCGCCGTCGTAAGCCTGCGTCGTCTCCCACTGGCGCACGCGCTGCCCATCCGCGTCGGTGTACAGCGCCAGACCGTTGATCTTGTCCTGGCGACCGATGCCCGCGAACGGCAGGTACACCAGCGGAAACTCCAGGCCCTTGCTCCTGTGCAGGGTCAGGATCTGCACGCGGCCGGCGTCGGATTCCAGTCGCGGCTGCTGCGCTTCATCCTCGCCGTCGGCGTGCGCGATGTCGTGGCGCAGCGCATCGAGCTGGCCCTGCGTGCCCAGGTTGCGGCCAGTCGCGGACTGCATCAGTTCACCGAGTTGCAAGGTGTTCGTGAGGCGGCGCTCGCCACCGGCCTGTTGCAGCAGGCGCTCGGCGTTGACGGCGAGCACATCGGCGAGCATCGCCTGCGGACCGTGGCGTTCCCACCGCGTGCGCCAAGACACCATGACCTGTTGCCAGTGGCGCAAGGCATCGCCGTCGCTATCGAGCGCAACGATGCGCGCGGCATCCCAGCCGAGCAACGGCGTAGCAAGCGCAGCGCGCAGGCGGCGATCGTCGCCGGGCGAGCGCAGCGCCAGCAGCAGCGTCAGCAGGTCCTGCGCTTCCTCGCTCTGGTAGAGGCTTTCCTTGCCGGAAGCGACGGCGGGCACGCCACGCTGCGATAGCGCATGACGCACCGCGGCCGCCTGGCGATGGTCGCGCACGAGTACGGCGACATCGCGCGGCTGCGGCGCGCGCAGGACGCCGCTGCGCCGATCCCTGATCGATGCGCGTCCTGCGAACGCCTGCTGCAGGCGCTGCAGGATCGCGTCCGCGCACAGTTCCGCCGCGATGCGCACGGAAGCGGGTTTGCTGAGGTCCTTGCCGCTGTCGGTGGGCGGGATCACGTGGAAGTGGATCGCGGGTGCAGCTTCGCCATCGACAGTGAAATCCGCATCCGCAACTTTGCCGCCGGGCTGGGTCTGCAGGAAGCCGATGCCTTCGCCCAGCGCATCGGGCAACGCCGACGCGAACAAGGTGTTGACCGCATCAATGAGGCCCGGGCGCGAACGGAAGTTCCGGTCCAGCGCGTTGCCGCGCAGTGCAGTCTTCGACGCCGCGACATACGTATTCACGTCGCCGCCGCGGAAGCGGTAGATCGCCTGCTTGGGATCGCCGACCAGCACGAGGCCGCCTTCGCCGAACAGCCTTGAGAAGATTTCCCACTGCCGCGCATCGGTGTCCTGGAATTCGTCCACGAGCACGCATGGGAACTGGCTGCGCAGTGCATTGGCGAGCGTTCCGGTATCCGCGGCAACGGCGCCGTGCAGTTCGCCGATCAGATCGTCGTAATCACGCACGTTGAACGCCTGCTTGCGCGCGCGATCGCGGCGCAAGGCGTCGTCGCGCAATGCGTGCAGGTGTTGCAGGTCGCGGGCTTCCTGCCAGCGGCCGACACTGTCGAGTGCCTCGATCAGCGGCTCGAAGGTGTGGAACAGCGGCGAGCGCGGGGTCAGTCCGGTCTTCGCCTTCAGCGTGCCCTTCTCGAGTACGGCCGGCAGGTACTTGTGCAGCTTGGGATGGATCGTAGCGGGTGGCGTGGAGGCCGCGCGCGTCGCCACCTGCAACCACTGTTGCAGCGACAGCGCATGATCGGGCTTGTACTGGCCGCTGTTGAGCACGCCGTTGGCGATCGCCTCGCCGATGCGGTTGCAGGCGTCTTCGCCGTGTTCGCCGAAGCCCGTGCAGACCTGCCGCCAGGCCGCGACCAGCGCGGGACGCGGATCCACCAGATGCAGCGGCGCCGGCGGCAGCAAGGGTTCGGACGACAGCAGGTCGCGCAGGCTCCTCGCCAGGTCCTCGAGCCGGCCGAATTGCCTGCGCAGGAAACCCGCGCCGTCGCCGTCGCGCGAGAACGCGCGCCACAGATCCGCCGCGAGCTGCTCGCGGCTGGCGGCGTTGCCGGCTTCAAGTTCGGAAGCGAGCAGCGGCTGCCGCGTCTCCAGCGCATGTTCGCGCAGCACGCGCTGGCAGAAGCTATGGATCGTGACGATGACCGCGAGATCCATCTCGCGCAGCGCGCGCGCCAGGCGTTGGCGCAAGGCCGGCAATGATTCGCGCGGTTCCGCATCATGCAGGGCCTCGTGCAGCAGGCGCCGCAGCATCGCGACGCCGGGCGCATCGCCATCGTGCGATGCCGGATCGCCTTCGCGCCACGTGCGCGCGAGTTCCACCGCCTGTTGCAGGCGCAGTCGGATGCGTTCGTGCAGTTCCTGCGTGGCCGCAACGGTGTAGGTGACCGCCAGGACCTGCGGCACGCGCAGTCGCCCGGCGATCACCGCGCGCGCGAACAATCCCGCCAGCGCATAGGTCTTGCCGGTGCCGGCGCTGGCCTCGACCAGGCTGCGCCGTTGCAGGTCGAGGTCGAACACGACGTCGCTCATGGCAACGTCTCCGCGTCGAAAGGCTGGCCCTGCTCGACCGCGCTGAAGATGCAGTGCGAGAGAGACTCGAAGGCGTCGCGTGCTTCGGCATCGCCGTCGAGGAACGGGTCGCGTCCGCGCAAGGCGAGCAGCGTCGCCGCGCGCGCCTCGCCCGGACTGCCGAAGTCGCCTTCGCTGCCGCCCCATACCTTCTGCGCTTCTTCGAGGGCATCGTCGGGATCGCGCTGCGCCGCCAGCCACCAGGCATGCCCGCTCTTCGGCAGGAAATTCAGCGGCAAGTTCACGCCACGTCGCCGTAACACGAGCAAGGCGGACAAGGCCTCTCGTGCCTGTGCGGGCGACAACGGATCACGCACGACGATGCGCGGCGACGCGCCTTTTCGTTCCAGGAACAGCTCGTGCAGGGACCAACCGTGCGCGGAAGCGACGAGCCAGTCGAGTCCGTTGCGCAGCGCGTGGCCACCATGCCGGCCCGTCGGATTGAGCGCGGCACGAAACACGCCTTGCGGATGCACCTGGTCCAGCGTGCCGACGAGCCTGTCGTCCTGCAGCGGCAATTCGAACGCGTGCGATTCGCCGGCACCGATGAAGCCGGCCGCCAACGCCGTTTCGGCGAACGGTGCGACTTCCTCGACGATGCCTTGCAACACCGCCCAGCCATCCGCGCCGGGCGCGAGCAGTCCGCGTGCGAGCAGTTGCTGCTGCAGGTCGTGCAACGCAGGTGCTACGCCGGCATGGCGCCAGGCGTCGAACACGAGCTGCCGCAATCCATGGCGCGACAGCGCGTCCGGCGTGCCGAAGGGTTCGTGTTCTTCCAGCGTGGCTTCCTCTTCCGGCAGGCGCAGGCCGAGGCCTTGCTGCAGGTAGAGCTCGTGCGGACGCATCAGCGCGCCGCGCAGTTGCGCGAGCGACACGGTGGCGTCGGTCACCGAATCGCGCGCGGGCAACAGCGAGGCGAATACGTCGCGCTCGCCAAGCGCGATGCCGGCGCCTGCGGCCGGATGCCAGCGCGCGTCGTAGCTGAAACGGCGCGACTCGCCTTGCGTCTCGTCCGGGAGCGCGGCACCGAAGGCCGCGGGCGAAAACGGCTGCAACGCGTGCCGCACGACCAGGCGTTCGCGGATCTTCTCCGCGATGCCCTCCTCCACGGCGCCATCGTGATAGCGCGCCGCCGCATCGAGCAGTTCGGACACCAGCATCGATGGTTCGCGGCGACTGCCGTCGCGTGCGTCCATGCCGACCCAGCTGCTGTAGAACACGCGGCTGGCGGACGAGAACAGCTGCAGGAACAGATAGCGGTCGGCATCGCGGCGCGAGGGATCGCCGACGCGGCGTTGCTTGCCGTCGAGCGCCTGGTTGATGCGGTTGACCGGATCGCGACCATCGCGCGCGGGGAACGCGGCTTCCTCCATGCCGAGCACGCACAGCACGCGGAACGGGATCAAGCGCATCGGCACCATCTTGCCGAAGCACACGCCGCCGGACAGGAACGGCGCGCGTGCATCGCCGCTGGCCAGCTCGGCCTGAAAATGGTCCAGCACCACGCTGTGCGCGACGGGCTGCTCGAAGCCTGCCTGCAGTGCACTGTCGGCGAACTCGGTCACCGCCTGGTGCAGGCGTTCGAGCACGGCGCGTTCGGCGTTGTCGCGCGGCTCGGCATCGAACACGGCGGCGATCATGTCCGCCAACTGGTTCGACCATTCGCGCGGCGTGTGCGGGCCCTGCAGGCGCGCACCGAAGCTGCGCACTGCGGCGAGCAGGCGCACGAGCGCATCCAGCGACTGCGTGGCCTGCCCTTCCAGCTCCGACCACGGCGCGACGCCGGCGATCATGGCGTCTTCGCCGCTGGCGATGCCGAGCAGCAACCGGTCCAGCGCGAACTCGAAGGTGTAGCTGCCGTCGTCGCCCGCGTCGTGGCGTGCGCGATCCGCACCATCCAGGCCCCAGCGCGCGCCCGCGGCCTGCAACCAGTCCTGCAGGCGCGCGCGATCGGCATCGTCGATCTCGAAACGCCCGGCCAGTGCCGGCACCGCCATCAGGTCGACCACGTCCGGCAGCGTCAGCGGCTGCAATGGCAGTTTCAGCAGGCGCAGGAAGGCCTCGGCGATCGCCGCGCTCGCCAGCGGACTGGTGTCGGCGATCGTGTAGGGAATCTCGCGTGACGTGCCGAGCGCGCCGCCGAACACCGCTTCGACGTGCGCCGCATACGCATCGACGTCGGGCATCAGCACCGCGATGTCGCGCGGCTCGATGCGTTCGCGGCCCGCTGTCGCCTCCGTGTCGAGCAGGGCGCGCAACTGGTCGTGCAGGACCTGCACTTCGCGCAAGCGCGTGTGGCAGGCGTGGAACTGCAGGCTGCCGTCGGCGGCGTCGACTTCCTTGCGCGGCCAGGGCTCGTTGGCGGGTGCAGCGGACAGCGGCGCACGGTTCTCGAGCACATCGGCCTGGATGCGGCCGAGCAGGGTGTCGCCATGCGGCTGTGTGAACGCCGTCGTCTCGAACGCGGCGCGCACGGTGTCGCCGCTGCCGAGCGCGGCGATGAAATCGCGACCGGCCTGGCCCCACGCGGCGAGCAAGGGATTCTCGCCGCCGAAGCGGTCGTCCTCGTCGGGCCGGTAGTCGGCGGCCCAGCGGTCGAGGTCGCCCCAGTACGCGCGCGACGGCGTGTGCAGGAAGAAATGCTGGCGGCCGGCCCGCGCCTGGCTGGCGACGACCTGCAGCACGTCGGGCGAGATGTTCTGGCAGGCGAAGACGAACAGGCGCGCCGGCAATCCCGCCGGCGTCTCGAGGCCTTCGCCGCCGAACCGCTGCAGGTATTCGCCGATGCGCCGCGCCCGGTGCGCGCGTCCGCTGCCGATGCGTTTCCACAATTGCGCCTGGGCATCGTCGCGCGGCGCGCGGCGCTCCCAGTCCAGCAACTGCTCGCGGCGCCAGGCTTGGTAGTTCTCGAAGCTGTCGGCCAGCGCGGTCGCCAGCGACCAGCGTCTGCGCGGATCGGCATGCGCGACGAAGCTGGCGAAGTCCGGAGGCGGATCACGCTCCAGTTCACGCAGCAGGTGCCAGCGCATGACGTCCGGCCGCAACCGGTCGGCACGCGGTGCGGGCCCGAGGTTTGCATCGAGCACGAGCTCGACGAACTCGCCCGGCGTCACGAACCGGACATTGGCGCAGATGCCCAGGCGCCCGGCGAGCGACTGTTGCAGCCAGCGGCGCATCGAGAACTGCGGCACCAGCACCCACTCTTCGCGCCACCAGTCGCCGTCGGCAGGCAGGCGCAGCAATTCGCCCAGCACGGCGGCCAGCACGTCCAGGTCGTTAGAGGGATAGAGCCGGAAATCGGTCGGCGGCTGCGACGGCATGACGCATCTTGCCGGAGCGCGGTCGCAAGCGCCGAGATGGTGCGCGCAGGGAGCGCATGTCGGCGCCTCCTGCCGACGGCACGGTAAAAGCTGCGACAATGCTGTACCGCCCAGTTCAGCCACTCCGGCCATGTTCAGCCGTCGCTGGCCAAGCTGCGCAGGTTTTCGCATCCCCCTCCGTAGCGACGCCCGCCCATGTCCGACACGCCCGCCGTGCGCCTGACCGATGTCCGCCTCGACCGCGGCGGCCATGCCGTGCTGTCGGGCATCGACCTGTCGGTGCCGCGCGGCAGCATCACCGCGGTGCTCGGACCGTCGGGCAGCGGCAAGTCGACGCGGCGCGCGGCGCTGACCGGCGAGCGCGTGCCCGCCACCGGCACCGTCGAAGTGCTCGGCCAGGCCATGCCGCAGCGGCAGCGCGACCTGCTGGAACTGCGCAAGGGCATCGGTGTGCTGCTGCAGGGCAACGGCCTGCTGACCGATCTGACCGTCGCCGAGAACGTGGCGCTGCCGCTGCGCGCGCATACCGACCTGCCGCGGGTGGTCATCGATCGGCTCGTGGAAATGAAGCTGCACGCCGTCGGCCTGCGTGCCGCCGCCGACCTGTATCCGCGCGAGTTGTCCGGCGGCATGGCGCGGCGCGTCGCCTTGGCGCGTGCGCTGGCGCTGGATCCGCCGTTGATGATCTACGACGAGCCGCTGACCGGCCTGGATCCGATCGCCAGCGGCGTGATCATGAGCCTGATCTCGCGCCTCAACGACAGCCTCGGCCTGACCAGCATCATCGTCACCCACCACGTCCACGAAACGCTGCCGGTCGCCGACCGCGCGATCGTGATCGCCAATGGACGCATCGTGTTTTCCGGAACGCCGGGCGAGCTGGAGGCGACGCAGGACCCGCTGGTGCTGCAGTTCCTGCGCGGCGAGCCGGATGGGCCGATTGCGTTCGATGCTGTGGCAAGGGAGCAGGCGGCATGAGTTCGACAACGCTCGCCGCACATAGCTCCCTCCCCTGCGAATGCAGGGGAGGGTTGGGGAGGGGTGCCGTTGGATCCCGCGGTGCTCATTGGAGCCAAGGCCCAAAACACGCTGACGCCAAACGACACCAGCGCCCACGCAACCCCCTCCCAACCTCCCCCTGCAGTCGCAGGGGGAGGAGCCTAGCGGGAGCGCGCGCATGATCGCCGCCTTCGCCGAATCCGTACGGTCGCTCGGCCGCGCCGGATTGTTCTCGCTGTCGGTGCTGCGCGCATCGGCGCCGACGCGCGAATTCCTGTACGAGCTGACGCGCGA
>JACMKK010000084.1 GCA_014380115.1 Luteimonas sp.
ACGAGTTGCAGCGGAAACGTCCAGAATTCCAGGCCATCCTCGGAATAGCCCCCCGCGAACGCGCGCAGGCCGTGGGCAGAGACATACCGGTTCGTCTGCGCCTGCATCGTCGACCACACAGGCAGGACAGCCGGGCTTGAAGCAGGCGCTGCCGAAGCTGCGAAACCGATGAGCAAGAAAATCGCGACGACGTAACGAAGCATCAAAGGCTCCCGGAGTAACGTGGCCCGGGTAAGCGAAGCGCACCCGGGATCTGGAACGTCAAAGCCCCGCGGCCTGTGGCCTTACCCGGGCTACGGAATCACAAGCCCCGCGACGATGCGCCCGACATCGGCCAGCACCGCATTGCGCTGGTCCTGGCTGGCGTCCGCTTCCGCGTAATACGCGCTCACCAGTAGCGGACCACGACCTGGAGGCCAGAGGATGGCCACGTCGTTGGTCGCGCCGTGCCCGCCGGTGCCGGTCTTGTCGCCGACGCGCCAGCCTGCAGGCATGCCCGCGCGCAGGCGCGGTCCACCGGTGGTGTTGGCCACGAGCCAGTCGATGAGTTGCGCGCGCGACGCTGCGGACAAGGCATCGCCCAGCAGCAATGCGCGCAGGTCGGCCAGCATCGCGGCGGGCGTCGTGGTGTCGCGCGGATCGCCGGGCGTGGCCTCGTTGAGTTCGGTTTCGATCCGGTCCAGCCGGGTCATCCGATCGCCCAGCGTGCGCGCGAACGCGGTCAAACCCGCCGGTCCGCCGAAGCTCGCGAGCAACAGGTTGCCGGCTGTGTTGTCGCTGACCGTAATCGCGGCATGGCACAGCGCGGACATCGTCATGCCCGGCGCACCGACCTGCGCCTTGGTGACGGGTGAATACGTCACCAGATCTTTTTCGCTGAAGACGACCCGCCGATCGAGGCGTTCCTCGCCGCGATCGACCCGCGCCAGTACCAGCGCCGCCGCCAGCAGCTTGAAGGTGCTGCACATTGGAAAGCGCTGTTCTCCGCGGTGATTGATGCGCCGGCCGCTGTCGACGTCGAGGATGGCGACACCGAGGCGTCCGCCGTACCTGCGTTCGAGCACGGCCAACTGCGCGACAGGCCCGGTCTTGGATGCCCCCTGCGCGAACAAGCGGTCCAAAGGCATGGCAGCCGCAAACAGCGAGGCGGTTAGGAGCGAGCGGCGAGTGCGATCCATCGTCATGGCGGAAAGGTAGCGGAGTCGGTCCGCGATCTGCAGTTCGTAGGCTGGGTTGGCTTCATCAACGCGGCACATCGCGGAGAACGAAGCGCTGGGTCATAAGAACCGACCCAGCCTACGGCCCTCGATGCGCCAATTCGTGCGGATCTAGCCCGGCTGTCCTGGTGGCGTCGTCGGGTAATAGCGTTTGGTCGCCGGATCGTAAACGCGATTCGGCGCGACCTGGATCCCGTCCGTGATCGGTTTGCCCGTGGCATCCAGCACCCGCTTCTGCTGGCCCGGCTTGGTCGGACCGAACTGCGACTTCGTTGATTCCGTGGGCATCTGCTTCGCCGGACCGGTGCTGGGGATCGGGCTGGACGATTCCGGTCGTTGATCGAGATTGCTGGGGACCTCGGGGGGCTTCTTGGTCTCCGGGTCGTTCAACTGGGGCCCGATGCCGTTGTCCTGCGTCACGGGTTTCGTGCCGAGCGGCGTTGGCTGCTGGAGTTGCTGCGACGACGCGGGCGCCATCGCGCATACCAACACGACTGCCAGCATCGCCAAGGGCATGATGCGTTGCATGGCGCCTCCGGTGCCTTGTGATGATCCGACCCTACTGCGGCGGGCATTCACAAACCATGAAACCGTAGAGCGCGGGTCAGCTTCTCGTCACGTCTTGTCACGCGATCGCAGCGCTTGCAAGTGGCTGCGCCGGGCGCGTCCAGGCGTCCCGACCACCGACTCCGACTCCGATTCTGATTCCGGTTCCGATCATCGATCGATCAACTTGTACGTCCGCACATAATCGATCTGCATGCGCGCAGGAAACGCCTGGTCGTCCACGCCCTGCTGGCCGCCCCAGTCGCCGCCCACCGCGATGTTCATCAGCAGATGGAAGCGCTTGTCGAAGGGCCAGACCTTGTAGTCCTTACCTTCGTTGCGGAATTCGAGCACGAGCGCGTCGTCGATGTAGCCGCGAATCGCGTCAGGCGTCCAGTCGACGCGATACAGGTGGAACTGCGTCATCGCGTTGTCGATGACTTTGGTGGCGGTCTTCTGCGTGTTGATCTTGAAGTAATAGGCCTCGGTGTGCGCCGTGATGTGGATCCTGTTCGGGTCGAAACCGACATGTTCCATGATGTCGATCTCCCCGGATTTCGGCCAGCCCCCATGCACCCAATCGGTGGGCAACATCCAGATCGCAGGCCAGGTGCCCCTGCCGGAGGGCAGCTTCGCCCTCACCTCGAAACGGCCGTAGAGAAAATCGCCCTTGCCTTTCGAGATCAGCCGGGTGGACGTGTAATTACGCTTCCCCTTGGCTTGCTTCCTCGCGACGATCGTCAAGACGCCGTCACCGACGAACGCATTGTCGATGCTGTCCGTGTAGTACTGCAGTTCGTTGTTGCCCCATCCCTCGCCACCGATGTCATAGCCCCACTTTGCGGTATCGGGAAGACCCGTGTAATCGAACTCGTCCCCCCATTCGGGCGTAGCTTCGAAGGTCCATGGTTTGTCGTGCGGCCCTTGCGACGCTGGAACTACCCGCGCAATGGCGCGGTCGCGGTGTGGCCCGAGGCAGGCCGTGACTTGCAAGGCCATCGACAGGGTCACGCCGAGCAGCAGCATTCGCGAGGGTTTCATCGGCTACTCCTGCACATTCCGCCCAGAATGAAGCAGGGCTGTTGCGGGCTCAAGGGGTGGGCCGCCGTGTAGCGCCTGGAAACATGAATCCGACCCATCTTCCCCCCTTCGTCATGTCGATTCCGCCCATCCCCGCTCGTCGTAGATAGGTAAGCGCCCAATCGGACGCGAAAAACCAGATAGGAGCACCATCATGCGCAAGATCATTGCGGGCGCCTTTCTCAGCCTCGACGGCGTCATGCAGGCCCCCGGCGGCCCGGAGGAAGACCCCAGCGGCGGCTTCAAGTACGGCGGCTGGACCGTGACCTACTGGGACGACGCCATCGCGGCCTTCATGAGCGAAGGATTCGAAGCGCCCTTCGACCTGCTGCTGGGCCGAATGACCTATGACATCTTTGCCGCGTACTGGCCTAACTTCCAAGCCGATCCCACGCAGGACTGCTTCGGTGCCGACGTCGCCAATGTGTTCAATCGCGTCACCAAATACGTGGCGACGCATACGCCAGAGACATTGGATTGGAAGAACAGCCAGTGGCTCGGCGAGGACGTCGTGACCACGCTGCGTGAACTCAAACAGCAGGACGGCCCGGACCTGCTGGTCCAGGGCAGCAGCGTCTTGCTGCAGACGCTGCTCGCAAACGACCTGATCGACGAACTGCGCCTGCTGATCTATCCGCTCGCACTCGGCAAGGGCAAGCGGCTATTCGCCGATGGCACGTTGCCGGTCGCCTACCGGCTGGTCAAATCCGGCACGTCTCCTAGTGGAGTGCTCACCGCCACCTACGAACGCGCTGGCGACATCCAGATCGGATCGTTCGCGTAGCGGGAGAACCCCACCGAACAGGAGATCGAGCGCCGCAAGCACCAACAGCCGTAGGGCGGGCTCAAGCCCGCCACACAACGTCCAGCCGGCAACCCAGGATCCATTCGCGACGATTTCCGGCTCGTTGTCGATTCCGGCCCGGCTCATTCGTCGCACCCATACAGACGCCGACCCCGGCGCTGCCAACCCCTCCCACACCGGGACAATAAGGAGCTCAAGATGGCCTACATCGACGGTTGCGTCTTTGCCGTACCCACCGCGAACAAGCAGAAGTTCATCGACCACGCCAACAATGCCGACGCACTGTTCATCGAATTCGGCGCCACGCGCATCCTCGAGTGCTGGGGCGACGACGTTCCCGCCGGCAAACAGACGGACTTCATCCGCGCGGTACAGGCGACGGCGGAAGAGACGGTCGTGTTCTCCTGGATCGAGTGGCCCGACAAGGCGACCCGCGACGCCGGCATGGAAAAGGTCATGAAGGACCCGCGCATGAATCCCGACACCAACCCCATGCCTTTCGACGGCAAGCGCATGATCTTCGGCGGCTTCGTGCCGATCGTGGATCTCGGCTCGGCCTGATCGAAGATCGCCGTGATCATCGCAATCGGGCGGGCTCGAGTGGCCCGCCCGATCGTGACAAGCGCGGTGTCTGGCTCTTCTGTGAAGTGGCCTCGTTCGGCGTCGGTGAATGGCCGTTTCCGATCGCTTGGTTAGTGCGCATCTTGGACGCCCAGCACTTCCAGTCGGGTGATCCGCGCCATGTCCGCAGCCTCGATCCTCCCCGCATGCGTGTTGCTCGTTTCGCTCGCGGCAACAAGTCCTGCTCATGCTGCCGCGAGCGCCAGCGCAGCCACGACTCCAGCCACGGATCTTTCCGGCATCGGCGGTTTCGCCTTCCAGGTCGGACGCTGGCGCGTGCACCACCGCGTGCTCAAGCTGCAGCCTGACGGCGGGCAGCAGTGGCTGGAGTACGACGGCACCAGCAGCAACCGCGAGATCATGGGCGGCCTGGTCAACATCGAAGACAACCTCTTCCATACGCCGAATGGCGATCGTCGCGGCGTCGCGATCCGCTCCTACGATCGCAGCAACGGCACCTGGGCGATCTGGTGGATCGACGAGCGTTATCCACACGCGGCGATGGATCCGCCCGTCGTCGGCCGCTTCGTCGACGGCGTCGGCACGTTCTATTCCGACGGCCCCGTCAATGGCAGGCCGGCGCGCACCCGCTTCATCTGGTCGGAGATCACGCCGACCTCGGCGCGCTGGGAACAAGCGCTGTCGTACGACGCGGGCAAGACCTGGCAGGTCAATTGGATCATGACGTTCCAGCGCGTTTCCGAATAGCAACAGGCGCCGCGGCGGTCACCACTCGTCGTCGAGGCTGGTCGTGGCCTCCATGCCCGTCACTTCAACCAGCTCGCCGAGTCGCGGATAGCGCGGATCGTCGCTGCCGATCGTCTCGTCGTGCGGATAGGCCTGCGCAGGAATGCCCTCGCCGCCATTGCGCAGTCCCAGTTCGACGCCGAAGTACATCTGGTCGCCTTCACCGACATCGAGCCGGCCAAGCGTGCCGTCGTCCGCGTCGAGCGACGGGCTCCATTGGTCGTGCGCCGTTCCGCGCCGCGCCTGGTCGAACCCGTTGAAATAGAAGGGCTTGCCATTGCGTTCGCGCAAGGCCGCGAAGGACATGCCGACATGCACGCCGCCCTTGCCGCGCCAGCGCGAACCGGCATCGCGCACGGCGATGCGCTGCATACCCTTCAGGGCGGCGGCATCGTGGAAAGCGACATACGCGCGACGCCGCGGATCGTCGGCGAACAGCACGACGCCGCGCACGCCGTCGTTGTCCGCGGCTTCGACGATGCGGACATTCGCCTTGCCGAAGCGCGCGTCGAGGTCCTCCACCGTCGTTTGTTCCGAGAAGGTGCCTGGCAGCACGAACGAGCCATCGTCCGGCTCGGACGAATGCGCCGGACACAACACGATCACGGCGGACAGCGCGACCAACAAGATCCGATACCTCATGTCACGCCCTTTCCCACGCAGATGCTCAGTAGCCAGGACGCGGGAAACACGCCACATCGGCCAGCCGGCAACATCGTGCGGCGTATATTCCCGGCAACGTAACCACCGAAGTCCGCCATGGCCGAGTCGGATGTCCGGGACAGGACCCGTACGCCGCGCATCATCCGCGCCCGTTCCGTACGAACACGCGAGGCGACCCCATGAACGGCAACCCGATGCTGGTCGCCTGCCCTCACTGCGGCGCGATGAACCGCGTCGCCCGCGATCGCCTCGCCCAGGCGCCCAACTGCGGCAAATGCCACAAGGCGTTGTTCGTGGGCACGCCGATCGCCGTGTCTTCCGTCGATTTCGACAAGCACGCGCAGCGCAGCGACCTGCCGCTGGTGGTGGACTTCTGGGCACCCTGGTGCGGGCCTTGCGTGGCGATGGCGCCGCAGTTCGAGGCAGCGGCGAAGACGCTCGAACCGCAGGTCCGCCTCGCCAAAGTCGATACCGAGGCAGATCCTGCACTCGGCGCACGCTTCGATATCCGCAGCATCCCGACGATGGTGCTGTTCAACGGTGGCCGTGAAATCGCGCGACAGTCCGGGGCGATGGGGAGTGCGCAGATCGTTGCCTGGGTTCGGGCGAATTTGCCGAGGTAATAGGGCCGGGATCGCCCTAAATGGGTCGTACGTTGTCGCTGCGCCATCCGGCGCGCACAACATGACATGTCGCCCAGGAGAACCCGCATGACCCTTCCCTCTCCAACACTGGATCGCAGGACGATGCTCAAGTCGGCGGTCGGCCTCGCCGTCGGTCTTGTCGGACTGGAAGTCGCGCACGCCGCCGTTGCTGCCGATCCCTTCGCCAGCAAGGGTGGCGATTTCGGCTTCCTCGCCGGCCACTGGAAGATCAGCCATCGCCGGCTGAAGACGCCCGGCAGCGACGACTGGGACGTGTTCGAAGGCGAAGCGAGCGTCTGGCCCGCGCTCGGCGGTTTGGCGAGCATCGAAGAGTTGCGCATCCCCTCGCGCAACTTCTCAGGCATGGGCGTGCGCCTGTTCCATGTCGACAAGCGCCTGTGGGCCGACCACTGGGTCAGCGGCCAGAACGGCGTGCTCAACGAACCGATGATGGGCAGCTTCGCCGACGGCGTCGGCACCTTCACCGCCGACGAGATGGATGGCGACCGCCCGGTCAAGGCGCGCGGCGTCTGGGACCGCATCACGCCGACGTCGTGCCGCTGGCATCAGGCCACGTCGAGCGACGGCGGCAAGACGTGGGATGGCAGTTGGTACATGGACTGGGTTCGCGCGTAGCCGGCGATCCGTATCGGGCGCAAATGGCTTCCGGTCGTTCGCAGCGGGCCTGAGCCCGCTGCCAACCCCGCAATTACCTGCAGCAGGCCATCACAGCACGGTGCAGGTCAGCGTGATTTCCAGCGAGCTATTGGCAGGTAGCGTTGCGATCGTCACGCCTGCCGGCAATTGCAGTGCCGCGACCGTGACGGCCGGACACACCGCGCCGCCCTGCGCGTTGCCGCAGGTCGCGCTGGAACACGACAGGCTCGGCGTCGCGGGATCCCGCACGATGGTGCCGTCGGCCGCCGAAGGCCCCGTGTTGCGCACCGTGATCGTGTAGCTGGTCGGGCCTCGGACCACGGTGTCGTTGGTCTGGTCGACGTCACCGTTCACGCCGGGCGTGTTGGTCTTGGTGATGCTCACGTCCGCGCTTGCGCCGGTGTTGGTGTAGCGACAGACGATCGCTGCGCCGGTGTTGCCGACGGTCAGGGTCGTGCCGCTCAGCGTGCCGCCGCCGGTGCAGGTCGGCACGCTGTCGTACAGGCGGCCATTACCGGCTCCCAGCACTTCGGACAGATCGATCGCTTCGCCCTCGAACACCTGCACCGGCGTGGCGTCCACATCGGTCTCGTTGGCCGTTGCCGCAGACGAGGCCAGTGTGTCGATGATGGTGCCGCCGCGGCTGGCGCGGACCGAAGCGGTATCGCCGATGTTGGCATTCACCCAGGTCTTCTGCAGCGTGAGCTGCGAGGTCACGCAAGGCGCGGAGTCGAACACCAGCGAGGCGTCGTCGAAATTGAGGTTGTTGTCCATGGCCACGACGTAGGAGATCGTGCTCCCTGCGGTGACCGTAACGCTGCCGGTCACCTGCACCCACGGCGAATTGCCCGATGTCGCCGGCGGAACCGGCGCAGGCAACGAGACACTCGCGTTTGCCAGCACCGCACCGGTCGCGCCCGTGCCGACGCGGATCGAGACGCTGCCGCTGCCCGAGAGGTTGTCGCGCGTGGAGAACCAGCCTGAGAACGTCGCCTGCCGCACCTGGCCCGGCGCGCCGCCGCAGACCGGCACGTTGAACGCCTGGTAGAAATCGTTGGCGCCACTGGCGATGTCGAGGTAGTGCTGCCGCACACCCGCGCCCGTCGATGGGTCCGCGTCCAGCGCAGGCCCGCCGTTGCCGTAGTTGAAGGTCGCCCCGCCATCCACCTTGACGACGTTCGACTGGTTGCCGCCCCCCAGCACCCAGGGCGTGATCGAATGGCCGATGTTGTTGCCGAAGTTCGGCGGCGGGTTGTTTTCGAAACCCGGATTGACAATCAGGTTCTGTGCCGCCACCGACGGCGCGACCAGGACCAATGCCAGCAATGCGAAGCGCAACCATGCGCGCGCGCCAAAATCGTTCACGTCCCACCCCGATGATCCCGTATCCCCGCCGGCATTGTACGTCGCGCAGCCGGTTCCCACGCGCCCGCGTGACTGATTGCGCGCAGCGGCAGCGGCCGATTGCGTTGCAATCGCAGCTTGAACGGAACGCTTGTCATGGCACGCGGCGAAATGGGGGTCAGAGTCGACTTTCTAAGATAGCTGCAAGTAGTGCGCTCTGACCCGAGTTCGCTCGAGTTCGCTGACCCGAGTTCGCTGCCAGGATTCACGTGCTCGACCACGCCTCCGAAATGGGGGTCAGAGTCGACTTTCTAAGATAGCTGCGAGTAGTGCACTTTGACCCGGGTTCGGCCGCTCTTGCCGCGGTCTGCACAGGCATATCGGCTAGGCGTGCGTGCATGTCATCCCCTTTACCTTGTCACGAATTCCCCGCCGCAACCGTAAGCCTGCGCCGCAAGCGCCGAGCCTGCCACAAGTTATAGCCTCAGTCGGCGAGTCATATTTGGCTCGGAGATTTCGCGTCATTCGAATGACCGAGCAACTCCAGCGTCCGCTGATCCCTGTCGCCATCCAGCTTCTCCGCGAGTAAGCGCCCGAACACGGCGACCTCGGGCGCAGCCGCCGCAAACAGCGTGGCGCACGATCGGAGCTTCAAGTCATCCGGCGTACCGAACATCGCCTGCACGCCTATCTCCGAGTCGAGCACCGCCTCGCAGCAGGCGACCAGGCGTGGCCCGAGCACAGGGTGCGCCACGTACGCCGTCGCCTCTTCGATAGCAGTGATGGCATAGCGCTGCGACATCGCGCTGGCGCCGAGACCGCGCAGCTGCGGGAACACGTACCACATCCAGTGCGAGCGCTTGCGGCCGGCGCGGATCTCGCGCAAGGCCTGCTCGTAGCTGTCTCGTTGCGCCTGCACGAAGCGGTCGAGGTCGGGGTGCACCGCCATCCTCCAGACATTGCAGAACTCGTAGGCTGGATTGGCTTCATCAACGCAGCGTATCGCGCAGCTGAAAAATGCTGGGTTGGTAAAGCTAACCCAGCCTAAGGTCCTGCATCCGCCGGTATCAAAGGTGAACCGTCACACCGTGATCGCCCAGGACTTGGATCACTCTTGCGACATCCGGCGGGCCGGGCGGAATCTCGCGATTCAGTGCGGCGAACATCGGACCCGCGTTGCTTCGTCTTCCGGTGATCTCCAGCATTTCACCGCCACCGGCACCGTAGCTGAACGCATGCACGGCGCCGGCTGGAACGTGGACGAGCGTCCCCGCAGCGCACATGGACGTCTCGCCGCCACACCTGAATTCGATCAGACCTTTGGTCACGTAGAACGACTCGTCCCAGTCGTGGCTGTGTGGCGGCGGCCCCGTCCCTTCGTCTCCGGACTGCACCGTGATCTGCTGGTCTCGTATGTCCTTCTCTGATGCAAGGACCGTGACCTGGGTGCCGATGACGTTAAGAGCCGGCCCGCGATCAACCGGCTTGACGATGAACGGTTTGGAAGTCATGGGCAGCTCCGTTTTCAACCGAAGAAAGCTGTTCGGCTTGAATGAATCGTCAGGTATTGCCGGCGCGGATTGCGCGCTAGCCGTTTAGGAAGTAGATATCCGGCCGATCGGCTACTCCGAATTCCTGCATCTTCTCGCGTAGCTCGGCGGAACTGGCGAACCCCTTCGCACGATCGATGTCCTGCGCTTCGAAGAGGGCAACGACTTCGTTCGGATCGTCTGCACTTCGGAGCAGGTATTTCTCCGTCAGGCCTGCCTCGGTGCGCATGGCTTGATGGGTGTCGTAGCCGACTTTCCACGTCTTGAAGTCCGTGACCTTGTGCCGGATGAGCAGGTAATTCGCCATGAGGTGCTCCTCGTCTAGGTTGCGCCAGCGGGCATCGGCAGCTGCCAGGCATCGCTGACCAGCGCCCAACGCTGAATTAAGCCGACCCGCGGAGCGGCTTAGGTTGAATGAATATTGGGATGTCCGGTCTCCTGCACCCGCGCCGTTGGTCGGATGGATTGCGTGCGATGGCCGTGGCCATGGCCGCTGCGCCCAACGCGGTAGAGCCAACCCAGCGTACGGCCCTGCTCTTGTCGACTCGCATTTCAATCGTCGACAACGTCAGACCCCTTCTGATGCCACAGCAGGCAACTCCAACACAAACACCGCCCCACCCTGCTCCGCATTACGTGCCGTCAGCGTGCCCTGCATCGAAGCCGCAAATTCCCGGCTGATCGCAAGCCCGAGCCCGGCGCCGGACGATGCCGCGGCCTGGCTGGCGCGCGCGACCTGCACGAAGGGTTCGAAGATCCGTTCGAGTGCGTCGTCCGGAATGCCTTCGCCCGTATCGCTCACCTCGATCCGCACGCGTTGTCCGTCATCGCCCATGCGACAGTCGACACACACCCGTCCGCCACGCGGGGTGAACTTGGCAGCGTTGGACAGCAGGTTGAGCAGGACCTGCTGCAGGCGCTGCGGGTCGGCCAGCACCGCGTAAGCGCACGGTTCCGGCGCGCGGCGGTAGGTCAGTCCGCCCGCCTCCCAGCGCGTGCGCATGAGGGCTTCGACATGCAGCAACGCATCCTCGAGCAAGGTCGGCACGCGCTCGGCAGCGTCGTGGCCGGCCTCGACACGAGCGTAGCGCAGGACGTCGGCGATCAGGCGGTCGACGTCGTCGCCGGCCTGCAGGATCAGCCGCACGTCTTCCGTTTGCTCGGGATGCAGCGGGCCGTGCGCGCCCTGCAGCAGCACGTGCGCCAGGCCGGTGATCGCGGTCAGCGGCGTGCGGACTTCGTGCGCGAGCATCGACAGGAAGCGCGCCTTGGCATCGCGCGCGGCTTCGGCGGCGCGGCGCGTGCGCAGCAACTCTTCCTCGAAATGGTGGCGTTGCCGCATCGGCACGAGGATGCAGTCGCTGCGCATGCCCTCGCCATGCGGCTGGCGCTTGGCGTTGACGAGCATCGGCAGCGCGCTGCCGTCGGCGGCCTTCAGCGACAGATAGGTCTCCTCGACGTGGCCGCGCAGTTTCAACATCGGGAAGAAATGCGTCTGGTGGAAGATCACCCCGCCGGGCGGCAGCAGCCGCTCCAATGGCTGGCCGACGATCTGCTCGTCGCTGTAGCCGAGCCATGCCGCGAGCGTGGCATTGACCAGCAGCACGTTGCCATCGTCGTCGAAGGCAAGGAAGCCGCAGGGCGCGTCGTCGAGCAGGGAATCGATCATGACGGCTGTCGTCAGGGGGGCGTCGCCGTCGCTATGTAGTCGCGGATCGCCGCGATCGTTTCCTGCGGATGGCTCATGTGCGGGCAATGGCCGGTGGCGCGCAGCAACCGGAACGTGCTCCTCGGCAGATGCGCGTGCAGATAGCGGCCGACGCATTCTGGCGCGACGGCATCGTCGCTGCATTGCAGGATCAGCGAGGGCACCGGCACGTGCGGCAGGTCGGCGCGGTTGTCGCTGTGGAAGGTCGCTTCGGCGAAGCGTCGCGCCACGACCGGATCGACGGCGCAGAAGCTGTCCTGCAGTTCGCCGGCGAGTTCAGGGCGATCGGGGTTCCGCATCACCGTCGGCGCCAGCGCGCCGGCCCAGCCGAAATCGTTGCGGTCCATCATCGCGAGCAGGCCATCGATGTCGGCCTGGTCGAAGCCACCGACGTAGCCGTCGTCGTTGAGGTAACGCGGCGACGGCGCGACCATCACCAGGCGCGAGAACATGGTCGGCGCGCGGATCGCGGCGAGCGCGCCGATCATCGCGCTGACCGAATGCGCAACCAGCACGGCGCCGCGCAGCTGCAAGGCTTCGCCGAGCGCGACCATGTCTTCGGCATAGGCATCGAGGCGGGCGTAGCGTTGCGGATCGTAACTGGCGCGATCGGCGCCGCCCATGCCGAGGTAATCGAACAGCACCACGCGATGCTCGACCTCGAAGGCAGGCACGACAAATCGCCACATCTGCTGGTCGCAGCCGAAACCGTGGGCGAAGACGACCGTCGGCTCGCCGGCGCCGGTGATGCGTACGTTGAAGCGCTTCAGCAGATCAGGCGCCATGCCCTCACCTGGTGCTCCTGGGCAGACCTGAAGTCTAGGCCAATCGGGGCCGCGCGTGCGGCCCGGTTTCAGGCGCGCGAGGCGACGCTGACGTTGTCGGGAGAGTGGCGACCGATGAGGCGCCCACTAGGACATCATCGTGTGGATTTGAAGGGCAGGCTTAGCGGTGATTCAGTTCCTTAAACGGGATTTTCGCTGAGCAGACATAACGCCGGCGGGCTGCCCTCATCATTGGCGACGACTTCACGCGCAGGATTGACGCAATAGCTCATACATGTCGCCATTCTGGCAATGCTTTGATAGCTCCAGCGCCGATAGGCCGTGCTTGTTCATGGTGTCGACGCTGGCACCAGCCCCAATGAGTACCCTCACTACGCCAACTTGATCCTTTTTCGGCGTGGGGCCATCGGGGCCATAGCCATGCACTGCCCAGAAGAGAGGGCTTGCGCCAAATTCCGAACACCTCGCTTCGATGTCGGCGTTGTGCGCGACCAGGAGCTCGACAGTTGAAGGTGTGCCGACCCACGCCGCCCAGTGCAGGGCACGCGCTCCGAATATGGAAGTGGCTTCCAGTTCTGCGCCGGCTTCGACAAGCACCTTGGACACCGTCTCCGCGCTGAGAGAGGCTGACGCGATCAGAGGAGATTCTCTGTCCCCAGCGCCCTCTATCGCTGCACCATGTGCGAGGAGTGCCTCGGCAATTGCGCCCTCGTTGCCGTTGGTCAGCCACCCGTGGCCAACGCAATCAGAAACGAAGTGAAGAGGGTCCGATTCGTTTTCCTGATTCAAGAACCAACGGATCGTTCGGTTGGCCAGCACCGGCTCCCGCGCCAGCGCACTTCGGATTCCTTCTACATCGCCCCTCTCTATGAGCAGGCGGAACTCTTCAGTCATTGCACCACCCTCCGTGCTCCGCTGTTTTGGACTCGACCAGCGCACAACTCGTAATGAGCATCGATCTGCTTCAATCGATTTTCGTTGCCGGCTAAGAGGATGTCAAGTATTTTTGACTCGGTGACAAATATTATGTACATTCCATCTGCCCTACCTTGGGAGCACAGGTATGTCGTTCAGAGAAAAAACCGCGTGGATCTCGCTTGTCTCGCTCCTGCTGGTGTTCGGGATCTACTTCACTGCCGTGGGTCTGGCGATGGCCGGACACCTTCAGTATTCGCAAACGTTCAGCTGGTTCCTCCAACTCGTGCTTGCGTTCGTGGTGCTACAAATAGTCCTCCGCCTGATTGTCGCCAAGCGTGCGCCGCTGGATGCCAAGGTTCCGGCAGACGAACGCGAGACGCTGATCGGTCTGAAAGCAGACCGCGTCGCGGGATACCTGCTGGCGATTGGTGTCTTTGTCGCCATCTTCACCCTGCATTTGGGCGCCGGGCGTGGCGAGTTGGCGCACGCGGTGTTACTGGCCTTTGCGATTTCGCAACTCGCCAAACACGTAGCCGTGATCGTGCTGCATCGGCGGGATGCATGATATGAGCGACTGCAAGATCAGCAATCAGTTGCGCCGTTTGCGTTTCGAACACGGAGAAATGACGCAACAGGAGCTTGCGGAAGCCATAGGAGTCACGCGGCAAACCATCAACGCGATAGAACTTGGAAAGTATTCGCCTTCGTTGGAAGTAGCTTTCAAGATGGTTGCCGTACTAGGCGTGGCCATCGACGACGCATTCCGCTACGAGGGCAAGCCACCTCGCCGCCGTTGAGGCGTTGAGATTGCCAGTCGATTTCCGCCGTCCCTTTTATTTGGACGTCATTCCGGTTGGCAGGTTGTGCCTGCCCGGGAGCAGAGGCGCCGAATAACTGCCCGTGCCGTTCTTCTTGCCATCGCGCGACGACCGCCAGAGTGAAACCCTGCGGCGTATAGTGGAGACGTCAGATCAACGCGTTGCCGCGTTCGCGACGGCCGCGTACGCGGGCCGAACGCAGGGAGAACGACATGCGCATCCTCGTGACCGGCGCAACCGGGCTCGTCGGACAGGGCGTCCTGCGCGAATGCCTGCTGGATCCCGCCGTTACGCACGTCGTAGCGCTCGGTCGACATCCCACCGGGCAGTCGCACGACAAGCTGGAAGACGTGGTGGTCGACGACTTCGCGCAGCTGGGATCGGTCGAGCCGCGGTTGCAGCCGCTCGATGCGTGCCTGTACTGCGCCGGCGCGCTGCCGATCGGCACGCCTGAAGCCGAGTACCGTCATGTCACGCTGGACCTGACGCTGGCCGTGGCGAAGACCCTGGCGCGGCTGAATCCGAATCTCGTCTTCGTATACGTCTCCGGCGCGTTCTCGAATCCGTCGAGCCGGATCATGCCGTTGCGTGTCAAGGGCGAAACAGAACAGGCGCTCGCCGCATTGCCGATACGCACAGTGATGCTGCGCACCGGCGGCGTCCAACCGGTCGAAGGCGTGCGCTCGCCGCATGCGGCGCGGGCCGCGCTCTATGCCGTCGGCGCGCCGCTCATGGGGATGGGCTTGCAGCTGATGCCGGGCATGGTGACCACCACGCAGCGCGTCGGCCGCGCGATGCTGCAGCTGGTGCGACAAGTATCGCCGCCGGCTATCGTCGAGAACGCGGAGATCTACCGCATTGGCGCATAGCGACAGGCACTCGTAGGGTGAGGAAATAGGGGTCAGAGTTGTCTTTCTCAGATAACGCGAGAACGTGCATTCTGACC
>JACMKK010000539.1 GCA_014380115.1 Luteimonas sp.
CAACGATGCCCTGGCCGTGGAGGAGGAAGTCGACGAGCACCAGCCGACCGACGATCTGCTGGCGCTGGAAGGCATGGACGACGAGACCGCCTTTGCGCTCGCCGGCCACGGCATCCGCACCGCCGACGACCTCGGCGAGCTTGGTGCCGACGAGGTCATGGAGTTCGGCATCGACGGCATGGACGAGGAACGCGCTGCTGGACTCATCCTCGCCGCTCGCGCCGAGGAGATCGCACGTCTGGAGCGTGAGGGCTAGGGCGAGGGCACAGGACTAGAATCGTACGATCCAGAAAGTCATCCAATGCACGGGCCCCGGCCCGCGCCACAGGACACGGAATCCGAATGTCGCAGCAAACCACCATCCGCAAGCTTGCCGAACTGGTCGATAAGCCGGTCGAGAAACTGCTGGAGCAACTGGCCGAGGCCGGGATGAGCTTCAACGGTCCCGACCAGGTCGTGACCAGCACCGAGAAGATGAAGCTGCTCGGCTTCCTGCGGCGCACCCACGGCAAGGCCGAAACGCCCGCCGAGGACGTCGCCGCGCCGAAGAAGATCACGCTCAACCGTAGCCGCAAGCAGGAACTCACCGTCGGCGGCGGCAAGAACCGTCAGACGGTCGACGTGGTCGTGCGCAAGAAGGTCACGCTGGTCAAGCCGAGCGAGGCCGCCGGCGACGGTGGCGCGCCGGTCAGCGACGAGCGCGCGGAAATCCTGCGCAAGCTCGAGGAATCCAGGCAGCGCAACCTCACCGAGCAGCAGAAGCTCGCCGAGGAAGACAAGCGCCGCGCCGACGAAGTCGCCGAGCGCAAGCGCCTGGCGGAAGCCGAAGCCGCACGTCTGGCGGCCGAGGCGGCGCTTGCCGTGCCGGTCGTGCTCGACGACGAGGAGACCGTGCGCAAGCCTGCAGCCGGCCACGGTCACGGCCATCCGAAGCCGGCCGCGCCGCGCGCGGACGATCGCAGTGCCGCGCACAAGCACAAGCCCAACCGCGGTTCGCACGCGATGGTCGCGGGCGTCGAGGACGACGACAACGCCGCGCGTTTCGCCGGCCAGTTGCACCTGAGCGCCACCGAACGCGCGCGCCGCTCGACGGCGCGTCCGAAATCCAAGCCCAAGCGCCAGCTCGAACAGGCGCGCAGCGGCGGCGGTGCGCATGGCTTCTCGCGCCCGACCGCACCGATCGTGCGCGAAGTCGCGATCGGCGAGGCGATTACGGTCGCGGACCTGGCGCAGAAACTCGCGCTGAAGGGCGGCGACGTGGTCAAGGCGCTGTTCAAGATGGGCGTCATGGCGACCATCACGCAGACCATCGACCACGACACCGCGGTGCTGGTGGCCGAGGAACTCGGCCATACCGCCACGCGCGCCGACGCCGAGGATGCCGAGACCGAGTTGTTGGCGCAGTCCGAGGAAGCCCAGGGCGAGCGCACACCGCGTCCGCCGGTCGTCACCATCATGGGCCACGTCGATCACGGCAAGACCTCGCTGCTCGACTACATCCGCCGCACCAAGGTCGCCTCGGGCGAAGCGGGCGGCATCACCCAGCACATCGGCGCGTACCACGTCAAAACGGCCAAGGGCGTCATCAGCTTCCTCGATACACCCGGCCATGCCGCATTCACTTCGATGCGCGCGCGCGGCGCCAAGCTCACCGACATCGTGGTGCTGGTGGTTGCCGCCGACGACGGCGTCATGCCGCAGACGATCGAAGCGGTGCAACACGCCAAGGCGGCCGGCGTGCCGCTGATCGTCGCGATCAACAAGATGGACAAGTCCGACGCCGATCCGAACCGCATCAAGAACGAATTGCTGGCGCAGGAAGTCGTGGCCGAGGAATTCGGCGGCGAGACACAGATGGTGGAGCTCTCGGCCAAGACCGGCCAGGGCGTCGACGACCTGCTCGATGCATTGCTGTTGCAGGCCGAAGTGCTGGAACTGCGCGCGACGCAGGAAGGCCGCGCCAGCGGTGTGGTGATCGAATCCTCGCTCGACAAGGGCCGCGGTCCGGTTGCGACCGTGCTCGTGCAGCAGGGCTTGCTCAGCAAGGGCGATTACCTGGTCTGCGGCGTGCAGTACGGCCGCGTGCGTGCGTTGTTCGACGAGAACGGCGTGCAGGTGCCAAGCGCGGGTCCGTCGATCCCGGTGCAGGTGCTCGGCCTGTCGGGCGTGCCCGACGCCGGCGACGACTTCGTCGTGGTCGAGGACGAGCGCCTGGCCAAGGACGTCGCCCAGCAGCGCGACCACAAGCGCCGCGAATCGCGCCTGACGTCGCAGGCGGGCAACCGCATGGAAGACATCATGGCGCAGATGGGCAAGGGCGAGGGCCAGCTGAGCCTCAACCTCGTCATCAAGGCGGACGTGCAGGGCTCGGTCGAGGCACTGCGCCAGGCTCTGACCGCGCTGTCGAACGACCAGATCCGCATCAACGTCATCGTCTCCGGCGTCGGTGGCATCACCGAGTCCGACGCGAACTCCGCGGCGGCCGCGGGCGCCACGATCATCGGCTTCAATGTCCGCGCCGACGCCTCGGCGCGCAGGGTGGTCGATGCCAACAAGCTCGACCTGCGCTACTTCTCGATCATCTATGACGTGATCGACCAGGTGAAGCAGGTCGCGTCGGGCATCCTCGGTGTGGAGATCCGCGAAGAGATCATCGGTACCGCCGAGGTCCGCGACGTGTTCCGCAGTTCCAAGTTCGGTGCGGTTGCCGGCTGCATGGTCACCGAAGGCGTGGTCAAGCGGCACAAGCCGATCCGCGTGCTGCGCGACAACGCCGTCATCTTCGAGGGCGAACTCGAGTCGCTGCGTCGCTTCAAGGAAAACGTCGACGAAGTGCGCGTCAACACCGAGTGCGGCATCGGCGTGAAGCAGTACAACGACGTGCAGCCTGGCGACCAGATCGAGTGCTTCGAGCGCATCGAAGTGCAACGGACGCTCTGACCGGCCATGGCGCAGAAGTCCTTCCATCGCACCGACCGCGTCTCCGCCCAGCTCCGCCGCGAGCTGGGCACGCTGGTGCGCGACGCGGTGCAGGAGCACGGCCTGCCGTCGGTCAGCGTCTCCGATGTCGAGGTCACGCGCGACATGGCGCACGCCAAGGTGTTCGTGACCGCGTTGCAGGCCGAGCGTGCCGATGAAGCGATGAAGGGGCTGAAGGCGGTCGCGCCGGAAGTGCGCTATCGCCTTGCGCGTGCGGTCAACCTGCGCCACGTGCCCGAGTTGCATTTCCACTACGACGATTCCGTCGATCGTGGCGAGCGCATCGACAACCTGTTGCGCGATTTGCCCGAACTGGAAGACGACGACAGCGGCGACAAGCCCGCGTAGGGTGGGCTCAAGCCCACCTTCCATGGAGCGAACTCGAGCGGTGGGCCAAGGCCCACCCTACAATGTCCCGATGGGGCAAAAACCACGCACGCGTTTCCGCAAGCTCGACGGTATCCTGCTGTTCGACAAGCCACGCGGGCTGAGTTCCAACCAGGCTTTGCAGCGCGTGCGGCATCTATTCCGCGCAGAAAAGGCCGGACATACCGGCAGCCTCGATCCGCTCGCGACCGGCCTGCTGCCGGTCTGCTTCGGCGAGGCGACCAAGATCGCCGGCGGCCTGCTCGGCGCGCGCAAGGCCTACGACACCGTTGCGCGCCTCGGCGTAGTCACCGACACGGACGATGCCGATGGTCTGCCACTGCGCGAACGTCCGGTGCCGGCGCTGACCATCCCCGTGATCGATGCGGCCCTGCGTGCGTTGACCGGGCACATTCAGCAGCGCCCACCGATCTACTCCGCGCTCAAGCGCGGCGGCGAACCGCTGTACGCGAAGGCGCGACGCGGCGAGATCGTCGAGGTCGAGCCGCGTCCGGTCGACGTGCATGCCTTCGACCTGCTGTCCTCGGCCGACCTGCTCGACGGTCTGCTCGAGAACGGGGCGCCGCCGCTGCTGCGATTGCACGTCGAATGCGGCTCCGGCACCTACGTTCGCAGCCTGGTGCGCGACCTGGGCGAGGCGCTGGGTTGCGGTGCGCACGTGCTCGAGCTGCGGCGCCTGTGGGTCGACCCCTTCCGCGAGCCGCGCATGTGGACGCTCGAGGCCCTGCAGGCGCTGCGCGAACGCGGCGAGCAGAGCCTCGATGCCTGCCTGCTGCCGATCGAGGTCGGCATGGCCTCGTGGCCGCCGGTCTATGTCACGCCGCCCCAGGCACAGCGGCTCGGGCGCGGGCAATGGGTCGATGGCGCATTCCGCCCCCCGGGATCGGTCGCGATCCTCGAACCGGAGGGCCGCGCCCTCGGCTTGGGCGAAGTCGACGATGAGGGCCGCCTGCGCCCGCAACGCCTGTTCACGTGGGCTGCCGAGCTGGCCAAGCCGGTCGTGGCGGCGCAGTAAACCACTGTTTCAGAAAGGCTCCGACCTTGTTTCAGGCGCCCCCGCGGGCTACAATTCCGCGGCTTTTTACAAGCAATCACACGATCCAACCCTCCGCAATATTCCGCAATCGGCGAGCCCGGCGGTACGTCGGGGCAGTGTTCCTGCCCCTCGAAGACCTGGTCCTTCATGGACCTGAACTTCGCAGACGTGTTCTGCAGGCCACGCATCTCAGAGGCAACGCAATGACCATCGATACCAGCAAAGTCATCCAGGACAACAAGCGCGGCGACAACGACACCGGATCCCCGGAAGTCCAGGTCGCCCTGCTCTCGGCGCGCATCGCGCACCTGACCGAACACTTCAAGGCGCACAAGCAGGACCACCACAGCCGGCGCGGCCTGCTGATGATGGTCAACCGCCGCCGCAGCCTGCTCGATTACCTGCACCGCAAGGACGCAGTCCGCTACAAGGCCCTGATCGAGAAGCTCGGCCTGCGTCGATAAGCGATCACCATTACCGCGGCGCAGCGATGCGCCGCGGTTTTGTTTTTTTAGGGTCGCCAACGGCGCGACCGAACGGGCAGGGCAAGGGCTCCGTCCGCACCATTCGAATCAAGGACATCCCCACGTGGCAAAAGTTACCAAGAGCTTCCAGTACGGCAACCACACGGTCACGCTCGAAACCGGCGAGATCGCACGCCAGGCAGGCGGCGCCGTCATGGTCTCGTGCGACGGCACCATGCTGCTGGTCAGCGCCGTCGCCAACAAGAGCGCGCGCGAAGGGCAGGACTTCTTCCCGCTGACCGTCGACTACCAGGAGAAGTTCTACGCCGGCGGCCGCATCCCGGGTGGCTTCTTCAAGCGCGAAGGTCGCCAGACCGAAAAGGAAACGCTGATCTCGCGCCTGATCGACCGGCCGATACGTCCGCTGTTCCCGGAAGAATTTCGTAACGAGGTGCAGATCATCGCCACCGTGATGTCGATGAATCCCGAGATCGACGGCGATGTCCTGGCACTGATCGGCGCGTCCGCCGCGCTGTCGCTGGCCGGCACCCCGTTCCAGGGCCCGATCGGCGCCGCCAAGGTCGGTTACAAGAACGGCCAGTACCTGCTCAACCCGACGGTCAGCGAGCTCAAGGATTCCGAACTCGAACTCGTCGTCGCCGGCACCTCCGATGCCGTGCTGATGGTCGAGTCCGAGGCGAAGGAACTGTCCGAAGACGTGATGCTCGGCGCCGTGATGTTCGGCCATCGCGAATTGCTCAAGGCGATCAACGCGATCAACGACCTGACCGTCGAGGCCGGCATCAAGGCGTTCGATTGGAAGGCACCGGTCAAGAACGAAGCGCTGATCTCGGCGCTGACCGAAGCGGTCGGCAGCCAGCTCGACCAGGCGTTCCAGGTCCGCGACAAGCTGCAGCGCCGCGACGCGATCTCGGCGATCAAGAAAGACGTCATGCTCGGCCTCGCCGGCCGTGCCGAGAGCGAAGGCTGGAACAGCGCCGAGCTGTCGAAGGAATTCGGCGAACTCGAGTACCAGACCCTGCGTGGCGCCGTGCTGAAGACCAAGGTCCGCATCGACGGCCGTGCGCTCGATACGGTGCGCCCGATCGCCTCGAAGGTCGGCATCCTGCCGCGCGTGCACGGCTCATCGCTGTTCACCCGTGGTGAAACCCAGGCGATCGTTGCCGTGACGCTCGGCACCGCGCGCGACGGCCAGATCATCGATGCCGTCTCGGGCGAGTACAAGGATCACTTCCTGTTCCATTACAACTTCCCGCCCTATTCGGTCGGTGAAGCGGGCCGCATGATGGGTCCGAAGCGCCGCGAAATCGGCCACGGCCGCCTCGCCAAGCGCGGCGTGCTCGCGGTGATGCCGACGATGGAGTCCTTCCCGTACACGATCCGCGTCGTCTCGGAAATCACCGAGTCGAACGGTTCCTCGTCGATGGCTTCGGTCTGCGGCAGCTCGCTGGCGCTGATGGATGCCGGCGTGCCGATCAAGGCGCCGGTTGCGGGCATCGCGATGGGCCTGGTCAAGGAAGGCAACGACTTCGTCGTGCTGTCCGACATCCTCGGCGACGAGGATCACCTCGGTGACATGGACTTCAAGGTCGCCGGTACCGCCAAGGGCATCTCGGCGCTGCAGATGGACATCAAGATCCAGGGCATCACCGAAGAGATCATGAAGGTCGCGCTGGGCCAGGCCAAGCAGGGCCGGCTCCACATCCTCAAGGAAATGGAAGCCGCGCTGACTGCGCCGCGTTCGGAACTCAGCGAGTTCGCACCGCGCCTGATCACGATCAAGATCCATCCCGACAAGATCCGCGAAGTGATCGGCAAGGGCGGCTCGGTGATCCAGGCGATCACCAAGGAAACCGGCACCCAGATCGACATCCAGGACGACGGCACGATCACGATCGCATCCGTGAACGCGCTCGCCGGCCAGGCCGCCAAGGACCGCATCGAACAGATCACCTCCGACGTCGAGCCGGGCCGCATCTACGAGGGCAAGGTCGTCAAGCTGATGGACTTCGGCGCCTTCGTGACCATCTCGCCCGGAAAGGACGGACTGGTGCACGTGTCGCAGATCTCCAACGAGCGTGTCGAGAAGGTCGGCGACGTGCTCAAGGAAGGCGACATCGTCAAGGTCAAGGTGCTGGAAGTCGACAAGCAGGGCCGCATCCGCCTGTCGATGAAGGCCGTCGAGGAAGGCGAGGGCGCCGCGGTCGAGTAAGCCGCCGCCATGCTGGACATGAAAAAAGCGGGCTTCGGCCCGCTTTTTTTGTGTCGATTCAGTACTTCTTGCCGGCCACTCTCTTGCTGCGCAGTTCCCGTGCCGGTGTGCTCCGGACATGCAGGACCTTGCCGGGCGAGTGATGCTGCTGCGTCCCGCTTTCCTCGTCGTGAAGCGTGAGCAGCGATTCCATCAGGCCTTCATCGGCGCTCGAGCAGACACCGAGGACGATAGCTTCCTCGCAGCCCTCGGCGGCGAGATAGGCATGCCCCATGTTCGAATCGATATAGATCGATTCGCCCGCGTGCAACACCACCGTTTCATAGAACTCGGTGTGGACCTCGATCGCGCCTTCCAGGACGTAGATATATTCCTCGCCGGAGTGATGCACGAGTTCGCCGAACTCTTCGACCGACTTGGCCCGGATATGGGTCAGGACCGGGATCATTCGCTTGCGCCTGAGTTCGGGGCACATGTAGTAGTAATCGTAGTTCGGCGTGTTGACGCGAATGGCGTTGTCGATGCCGCCAATACTGCGCCGCGCCATTCCCTGTGACGAGGACTCCTCGGTCTGCTCGGAAAAGAGTTCGGACATGCGCAGCCCGAGGCGCTGGCTCAACTGCAGCAGCTTGTCGTAAGTCAGCGTGAGCCTGTCGTGCTCGACCTTGGACAAGGTCGAGACCGGGATGCCGCTGCGCTCGCTCATCTCCTTGAGCGTCCAACCGTTGCGCTTGCGCAATCCCTGCAGGAGTCCGCCGAGCGTGGCGTGGTCCGATTTCATGGAAAGAGGGGCTCCTATTGCACTTGACAATTTTCTGATTGGGACTATTGTCTCCTAATCAGGCTCATTTATTGTGACTAGCGACAAGAATAGGCGCTAGAACGTAGTGGCGCAATCTGAGCCGGCGGCAGACATCCCTGGGAGGGATCAATCCATGCGGTCATTAGGAATACTCGGCGTCGGCCTCGCGGCCGTACTGGCCCTGCCGGCGGCATTCGCACAACAATCGCCTTCGCTGCTCCCACCCGCAGCGACCAAGGAACAGCAGGCCGCGGTCCCGACGGTGCCGCAGCCGCCCGCGTCTCCGCAACTTGCCCGTGCCGACATCGAGGCATGGCTCGACGGCTACATGCCTTATGCGATCAAGACGGGCGACATCGCCGGAGCGGTGGTGGTCATCGTCAAGGATGGTCAGGTACTGGCGGAGCGTGGTTACGGCTATGCCGATGTCGCCAAGCGCACACCGGTGGATCCGCAGTTGACGTTGTTCCGGCCGGGCTCTGTTTCCAAGCTCGTCACCTGGACGGCGGTGATGCAGCTGGTGGAGCAAGGCAAGCTCGACCTCGACCGCGACGTCAACACCTACCTCGACTTCAAGATCCCGCCGCGAGACGGCAAGCCGGTCACGCTGCGCAACATCATGACGCACACCGGCGGCTTCGAGGAGGCGGTCAAGAACATCATGTTCTACGACCCGGCGAAGCTTGCCTCGCTGGGCGATTACCTCAAAGCCTGGACGCCGACGCGGATCTTCGCTCCGGGCACCACGCCTGCGTATTCCAACTACGCGACCGCGCTGGCCGGTTACATCGTCGAGCGCGTTTCGGGGCAGAGCTTCGACGATTACGTGGACCGGAACATCTTCGCACCACTCGGCATGGATCACTCCAGCTTCCGCCAGCCGTTGCCCAAGCGGCTGGCCGCGACGATGTCGAAGGGCTACACCTTGGGTTCGGGCGATGCGTCCAAATACGAGATCGTCGGGCCTGCGCCTGCCGGAAGCCTGGCATCGACGGGCGCCGATATGGCGCGCTTCATGATCACCCATCTCGAGCAGGGCGAACTGGATGGCAAGCGCATCCTGCAGCCGGACACCATCCGCACGATGCACGACTCGCCGCTGACGCTGCTGCCGCCGCTCAACCGCATGCAGTTGGGTTTCTTCGAGACCAATATCAACGATCGCGAGGTCATCGCCCACCTCGGTGACACGCAGGATTTCCACACGTCGCTGCACCTGTTCCTCGCCGAACGCACCGGCCTGTACGTCTCGTTCAACAGCGCCGGCAAGGAAGGCGCTTCCGGATCGCTGCGCACTGCGTTGTTCGAGGACTTCGCCGACCGCTACTTCCCGGGCAAGGCGCCGGCCAGCCGCATTCCCGCCAAGCAGGCCGCCGAGCACGCGCGCATGTTGAGCGGCACCTGGTCAAGCACGCGCAGGTCCGACACCACGTTCTTCAACCTGTTCGAACTGCTCGGCCAGTTGAAGGTCGGCGTCGGACCCAAGGGCGA
>JACMKK010000085.1 GCA_014380115.1 Luteimonas sp.
CTTGGCGATCTCGCCGAACAGCTTGCTGTCCAGGCCGAAACGCTCGCCCGATTTTTCGGCGAGCGCGTCGATAAAACGGAACCCGGCGTTATGCCGGGTCCGTGCATGTTCGGGACCCGGATTGCCGAGCCCGACGATGAGTCGCAAGCCTTCCATCGGAAGCACGCACGACGATGCGCCCGCTGCGGGCGCATCGTCGCGAGGCGATCAGGCCTCGCCTTCGCCCGCGCCGGCTGCATCCTCGTCCTGCTTGGCGGCAGGCACTTCGGCGGAGCCTTCCTCGGCCACGACTTCTTCCTCGATCTCTTCCCTGACGAAGCGCGCGACGGCGATCGCGACGTCGTGGTCCGGGCCCAGCTTCAGCTCGGGCACTTCCACGCCCTCAGGCAGCTTGATTTCCGAGAGGTGGATGGTGTCGCCGACCTTGATCTGGCCGAGGTCGATTTCCAGGTACTCCGGCAGATTCTTCGGCAGGCAGCTGACGACGACCTCGTTGAGCTCGTGCGTGACCGCGACGTCGGCGGCCTTGCCGGCCGGCGAGGTGTCCTCGTTGAGGAAGTGCAGCGGCACCGCGACGCGGATGGCTTCGTTCTCGCTGACGCGCTGGAAGTCCAGGTGCATGATCTGCTGGCGGTACGGGTGGCGCTGCATGTCACGCAGCAGCACCTTCTCGACCGTGCCGTCGAGTTCGAGCGACAGGATCGACGAGTAGAACCATTCGTTCTGGCTCGCCTGCCAGGTCTTCTCGTGCTCGAGCTGGATGCTCTTGGGATCGGCGTGACCGCCGTAGACGATGGCCGGGATCTGTGCCGCGTGACGCAGGCGGCGGCTCGCACCCTTCCCCTCGTCACTGCGGCCAGTGGCCGTGATCTTGTGTTCGATTGCCATGATTCATTTACTCACTTTGTTGCAATGGGACCGCCTCGCGGCGGCAGTAGCCACTCATCCGCGACCAGATGAGTGAGGGATGTCAGTCCACGTAGAGCGAACTGACGGATTCTCCGAAAGCGACACGACGGATCGTCTCGGCCAGCAGTTCGGCGACGCTGAGCTGGCGGATCCGGCTGCAGGCCCTGGCGGCTTCCGACAGCGGGATCGTGTCGGTCACCACCAGCTCGTCGAGCTGCGATTTGTTCAAGTTGTCGATCGCCGCACCCGACAGCACCGGATGCGTGCAGTACGCGACCACCTTGGTCGCGCCCTGCACTTTCAGCGCCGCCGCCGCCGCGCACAAGGTGCCGGCGGTATCGACGATGTCGTCGACCAGCACGCAGGTCTTGCCGGTGACGTCGCCGATGATGTTCATCACCGTGGCGACGTTGGCCTTCGGCCGGCGCTTGTCGATGATCGCCAGTTCCGCATCGTCGAGGCGCTTGGCGATGGCTCGCGCGCGCACCACGCCACCGACATCCGGCGATACCACGATCAGGTTGTCCGTGCCGTGCGCGCGCCAGATGTCGGCGAGCAGCAGCGGCGAGGCGTACACGTTGTCGACCGGGATGTCGAAGAAACCCTGGATCTGGTCGGCATGCAGGTCGATCGTCAGCACGCCGTCGGCGCCGGCCGCGGAAAACATCTTCGCCGCCACCTTCGCCGTGATCGGCACCCGCGACGAGCGCTGGCGACGATCCTGCCGCGCGTAGCCGAAATACGGCACCACCGCGGTGACGCTGCTGGCGGATGCGCGCTTGAGCGCGTCGATCAGGACCAGCAGCTCGATCAGATTTTCCGCCGTCGGCGCGCACGTGGGTTGGACCACGAACACGTCCTGGCGACGGACGTTCTCCTCGATCTCGACCTGCGTCTCGCCGTCGGAAAACTGGCTGACCAGCGCCCTGCCGAGACGGATGCCCAACTCCTTGCACACCGCCTGGGCCAAAGGCTTGTTGGCGTTGCCGGAGAAGATCAGCAAATTTCGATCTTCCTGCATTGTCCTGACTCCGCGTTGCGCTCTGACCGTTAGCGGAAACTACCGGGGTGACACCGAAACAGCTGTAGTGGCAGGGGCGGTAGGATTCGAACCTACGAATGCCAGGATCAAAACCTGGTGCCTTGGGCCTCTTGGCGACGCCCCTGCAGGCGGTTCGCGTCGAGCGCGTCCAGCAATGGCGATCGCGCCGCACCCGCCGCCAGCCAGGCCTTCAGCCCCTGTGGCAACGTCGCCAACGCGGCCTCGGCGGATTCGCGATCGGCGAATTCGACGAAGCAGCCACTGCCCGAACCCGTCAGACGCGGTGATCCGATCCGCGCCAAGGCCTCGAACACCGCATCGACGGCGGGCTCACGGCGGCGCAGGACCGGCTCGAACGCATTGCCGAGGGGTTTGCCCGAAACGAAGTCGGCTATTGTCGCGGGCGCGGCATTTCGCGTCAATTCAAATGCTTGGAACAATTCGGCCGTGGCGGCATGAACGCCCGGATCGACCAGCACATACCACGCATCCGGCAGGTCGATCGGGGTCAGCACTTCGCCCACGCCTTCCGCCCAGGCGTTGTGCCCGCGTATGAACACCGGCACATCGGCCCCTAGCGCGGTTCCGAGTTCAGCAAGCGCGTCGATGGCATACCCGCATGACCACAGGGCGTTCGCAGCGACCAGCACTGTCGCGGCGTCGGAAGATCCGCCGCCGAAACCGCCGCCGGTCGGAATGTTCTTTTCGACGATGATATCGAGGCCTTTGGCGATATTGGCCGATTTTTGCAGAAGTTTTGCCGCTCGAACGGCCAAATCGTCGGCTTCGGCGACCCCGCTCGCACCCATCCCGTGGCGCAGCACGCGGCCATCATCGCGTGGGCGCAGGCGGATCTCGTCGCCCCAGTCGAGCAACCGGAACACGGTCTGCAGCGCGTGGTAGCCGTCCGTGCGCCGTCCAGTGATGCGCAGGAAGAGGTTGAGCTTGGCCGGCGCGGGCCAGCTCGACCAGCCATGCCCGGCCACCGCATGGGTCATGGCGCGTCCGCGCCGTCCCAGGCGTCGACGATCAGGCGGACCTTGGCGTCAGCACGACGAGCTTCCAGCCGCACCGGCAATTCCGTCCCTTGCGTGGCCTGCCAGGCGCCGTAGTCGATCACCCATCCGGCTTGCTCGATCCGCGACAGACGGCCATCGGCGCCGTAACCCAAGGTGGCTCGGCCGTGGCTGGCCTCGTCGGCACGAGCGCCACGCACCCACGCCGTCAGCGCGGTCACCGGGATTTCCCAACGCGTGGCCTCGCGCAGCAATGCGGCCGGATCGGTGCCGCTGCGTGTCCCGCCTTCCAGGCCCGCCAGCGTCGCGGCCGTCTCGTCGCCGCTCAGGCGCCAGCTCTGGCGTGTGACCGGGGCGCTCAAGGAGACGTCGTAGTGGAGGTCCTGCTGGCGCCAGTCCATGCGGCCGCTGCCGCCGTCGCGGCCGTTCGACAAAGCCACCCGACCCTGCAGCGACCAGGCGCGATGCTCGCGCGCCCAGGCCTCGTGAGCAGCCTGGCGCGCGGACGCTGCAGCCAGTTCGGCTACCGAAAGCGTCGGCAGTGGCCTGACCGGGTGGCTGACGCAGCCCGCCAACGACAGCGCGATCAAGCCGCAGGCCAGCCACCGCATCGCCGTCATGCGCCGGTCTTCGCCAATGCGCGCTGCAGCGAGCGGTTTTCCGGATCGAGCTTGCGCCCTTCCTCGAAATATTTGCGTGCCTCTTCCTTCTTGCCGGTGACCCAGAGCACTTCGCCCAGGTGTGCGGCGATCTCCGGATCCTTCTGCAGGGCGAAGGCGCGACGCAGCTCGATCAGCGCCTCGTTGTTGCGGCCGAGGCGATACAGCACCCAGCCGTAGCTGTCGATGATCGCTGCGCTGTCCGGATCGGCGACGCGCGCGCGATCGATCAGTTCCAGCGCCTCCTTGTAGCGGGTGGTGCGGTCGGCCAGCGTGTAGCCGAGCGCGTTCAGCGCGGCGACGTTGTCGGGTTCGGCGACCAGCACCTTGCGCAGATCGGCCTCGGCGCGGGCGATGTCGTCGCGCCGCTCCCACATCAGGGCACGCGAATACAGCAACGCGCCGTCGTCGGGATACGCGGCCAGGCCGCGTGCATAGGCGTCGAGCTCGCCGGCGGTGTCCTTGTCCTCGACGCGCAACTCCGCTTCCAGCAGGTAGGCATCGCGGCGCGCTTCCTCGTCGACGGCGGCGTCGGACTGCAGCGCACGCAACTCTGCGTAGGCCTGCTCTGGCTGCTTGAGCTTGTGCAGCACGCTGGTCGCGCGCAGTCGCGCCTGCAGGCGCTGTTCGCCGCCGGGCACGCTGCGATACCACTCCAGCGCCTCGGGATAGCGTTCGAGGAATTCCGCGGTCTGGCCCAGCAGCAGGCGCCGTCCGGGCTCGGGATCGCTGGAGCCGCGCTTGAGTTCTTCGTACAACGCGGTCAGCGCCGTCTTGTCCTCGGCCTTGGCCAGCAGAGAGGCGCGCAAGGCGTAGCTCTGGTCGTCCTGCTCGCCGCGCGCCAGCACGGCGGCGGCGGCGGCAGGCTCGTTGAGCGCGTCGTATTCGGCCGCCACCGACAGGCGCAGTTCCGATGACAGCCTTGCCGCATCCTCCATCGCCGCAAGCGCTTGCTTCGCCTCGTCGTGCTTGCCGGCTTCGCGCAGCTGGCTCGCGCGTAGTAACGCCACGCGCGGCTCGCCCGGGAAGCGTTGCACCACCTGTTGCACGATGCGCTCGGCGAGTGCCCCCTGGTCCAGTCGCTGCGCCAGTCCGCCGAACGCCAGCCAGCTCTGCAGCTGGTTGGGAATCGCGCCGGCGTCGACGAGTTCGCCGAGCAGCCGGGCCGACAGCTTCGGATCCTTGGCGCCACTGCCAAGTGCGACCAGCGCATAGCGCCAACCGTCGTCGCTGCCATCACGCAGCAGGGATTCCAGTTCAGTGCGCGCCGCACGGGCATCGTTGCGGCGTAGCGACAGCGTCGCCTCGGCCGTGCGCATCGCCAGCGAACGCGGCGCACGCGCGCGCCACAGCTTCAGCGCATCGGCGGC
>JACMKK010000086.1 GCA_014380115.1 Luteimonas sp.
CCAGCACGCAGATATCCATGGTCACGTGCACGGCCTGCGTGCGTTGGTCGGCCATCGCATCGGCGAAGGCGGCGGCGATCGCGGCCCGGCCGCGCTCGGCCTGGTCGGCGCGGACGATGCAGCAGATCGAATGCTCCGACGAACCTTGCGAGATCATCGTCACCGACACGCCGGCGCCGTGCAGCGCGGCGAATAGGCGCTCGGCGGTACCGGGCACGCCGACCATGCCGTTGCCGGCCAGTTCCAGCACGGCGAGGTCGCGGACCAGGCTCAGGCCTTTGACCGGCGTGCCTTCCAGATCGGAGCGCGCCTCGATCAACGTGCCCGGCGCCTGCGGGCGATGCGTGTTGCGGATGCGCAGCGGGATGCCGCGCGACTGCACCGGTGCCAGCGTCTGCGGATGCAGCACCTTGGCGCCGAAGTAGGCCAGTTCGCAGGCTTCGGCGTACGACAGCGACGACAGGCAGACCGCGTCCGGCACCAGCCGCGGGTCGGCCGACAGCACGCCGTCGACATCGGTCCAGATGGTCAGCGCGTCGGCATCGCAAAGATTGGCGAAGATTGCGGCGGAGAAATCGCTGCCGTTGCGGCCGAGCGTGGTCGCCTGGCCTTGCGCATCGCTGGCGACATAGCCGGTGACGACGGCATCGCGGCCGGGATGTCGCGCGCGCCATTGTGCGAAGCGACGACGGCTTTCGTCCCAGTCGACGCCCACGCCCATCTCGCCGGGGTGCACGATCAGCACCTCGCGCGCGTCGAGGCGCTGCCAGCCGCCGGACTCGCCGCCGAGCGCGGCCTGCACCAGCCGCGACGACCAGATTTCGCCGAGGCCATGCACGCGTGCGCTGATGGGGTCGCTGTCCGGCGCGTGCCTGGCCAGCGCGTCGAGATCGTGGCGCAAGGCGTCGAAGTCATCGGCCAGCGCACCGTGCAGACCGAAACCGCCGTCTCCGTCTAGCGCAGCGGCCGCCTGCATGTGCCGCTGCCGCAAGCTGTCCCAGGCCGGTGCCCATTCCCCGCCTTGCTGCGCCGTTGAACTCAGTGCGACGAGCGCATTGGTCGTGCCCTGCATCGCCGAGACCACGACCAGGCGCATGCCGGCGCCATCGCCGAGCAAGCCGGCGATCGCGCGCATCTGCGCGGCGTCATCCAGGCTGCTGCCGCCGAACTTGTGCACGTGGCAACGCGGCGAGGATTCGTTGAAAGAGGACGCAGACGACATGGTGGAGCTCCGGTTGGGCTCCGCGCCGCGAGTCGGGGAAGGCTGCCAGCCCGCACCCGGATCGGGTGCGGAGCGGCGTGGTCGATCAGCTGGACACGCGCGTCCGCACCCTGGATGGGGTCGTGGTCGTCGTGGTGGTAATCGTCATCGCCATTGGACACGCCGCGCCCCGGCCTTGCGGCAGGGCTGCGGTGCGGGCGATGGCGCAGGGTGCGTGCATGCGACAGCAATACCGGGCAATGGTGCGGCGCGTCAAGTGCCGCGAAAGCCGTGAGGCGTTTCTTGCGCCAACTTGGCAAGGCCGCTCCGCTACTGCGACGGCCGCATCCCGGAACAGTAGCTTTCCACGTAGGCCTGGTGTGCCGGAAGCTGGCCGACGGTCTTGTCGACGCGCGCGCGGATGCCGTCGAGAAACCGCGACAGCTCCCCATCGCCCATCAGGTCGGCCACCGGATGGTGTTGCTGCGGCATGATGCCCTGGCCCAACATCACCTGGATCCAGGAATTCTCGGCGAACAACTCGTTGGGCACGCGGAACACCCGGCCGGTCTCCCGGAACAGTTCGATGCGGTGGCGCAAGGATGCGGGAATGTCCATGTCGCGGCAGGTGCGCCAGAACGGCGTGTCCTGACGGAATGTCGCGTGGTAGTGCAGGATGATGAAATCGCGGATGTGCTCGATCTCGGAGCTGGTCTGCTGGTTGTATTCGTCGATGTCCGAGGGACTGATGCCCGTCGCCGGGAACATCTGCATGAGGCGGACGATCCCGCGCTGGATCAGGTGGATGCTGGTGGATTCGATGGGCTCGAGAAAGCCACTGGCGAGGCCGATCGCGACGCAGTTCCCGCTCCAGGTCTTGCGCCGCTGTCCCGGCCGGAAGCGAATGACGCGCGGCTCGGTCAACAACGAGCCCTGGATATTGTCGAGCAGGGTTTGCGTCGCCTGCGCGTCGTCGACGAAGCGGCTGCCGAAGACGATGCCGTTGCCGACGCGATGCTGCAACGGGATACGCCATTGCCAACCGGCCTCGCGCGCGATCGAGCGCGTGTAGGGCACGGCGTCGCCGACGGACTCCGTCTGCACGGCAACGGCGCTGTCGCAATGCAGCCACTGCGACCAGTCTTCGTACTCCACACCCAGCGTCTGCCCGATCAGCAGGCCGCGGAATCCAGTGCAGTCGATGAACAGATCGCCTTCGATCTCCGTGCCCGAGTCGAGCTTGAGCGACGTGATATGGCTTTGCTCCGCATCGGTCCGGACCTCGACGATCTTGCCCTCGATGCGTTGCACGCCGAAGCCCTCGCTGAACTTGCGAAGGAATTTCGCGTACAGCCCGGCGTCCATGTGGAAGGCGTAATTCATGCCGCCGCGCGGAAGGTGCGCGAAACGGCTTTCCTGTGCCGCCTTCAATTCCAGGCAATAGTCGCCATAGTCGCTGGCCAGATTCCGCTGCCGGCCTTTCAACCAGAAGTGCTGGAAGCCGGCTGTCCAGTGGTCCTTGCCGGTCAAGCCGAAGGAGTGGATGTAGTCCTCACCAAGGTTGCGCCAGTTCTCGAAACTGATGCCGAGCTTGAACGTGGCCTGCGTGGCGGCCATGAACTCCTGCTCGTTGATCTCCAGCAGGCGGTGGAAGGTCACCAGCGTGGGAATGGTCGCCTCGCCGACGCCGACGGTGGAAATTTCATCCGACTCGATCAACTTGATCTCGAGCACCTTGCCGAGCGTCTTCGACAGCGCGGCGGCGACCATCCAGCCGGCGGTGCCGCCACCGGCGATGACGATGCGCCTGATCGGGTTCTGGTCGATGTCAGATGGGTCGTTATGCGGCACGTTCGAACTCCCTCAGCGGTTCAGGCGTTTTAATAATCGCGCGCGCAGTTCTCGTGCCGCGGCCGCGTCGAGCGGCGACAACACGCGGCGCGCACTCTCCGGAATGTGCCCTGCAGTGGCGTCATCCGCTTCGAAGACGTAGTGGCGAAACACGTCTTGCCAGGCCGCGCGCTGCTCAAGCGGCAGGTCGCGCACGCTCATGATGGCCAGCATCAGCGCGTTCATCGGGGAATCCATGTAGTCCGGCGACTGCCGCCACCAGTAATTGATGAGCACGTTGAAGCTGTCGAGCGCCTCGATGTGATGCCACCACAAGCTGGGAATGAAAACGGCGTCACCCGGGCCGAGTTCGGCGACCTGCGCATGCTGCAGCGCATCGGCGAACTTCGGGAACCTGGCGAAATCGGGTTCGGCAAAATCGACCAGGCTGATCGCCTGGCCTGCGGGCGTGAAATCGAGCGGACCGATGTACAGGTTGGCCAGTTGTTCGGGCGGAAACAGCGTCACGCGTCGATGGCCGGCGACGACGCAGGCCAGGTTGTCCGGAACGTCCTGGTGCGCGGCGATTCGCGTACGGTTACCGAGCCATACGCTGACCAGCGGTTCCCGCTCGCCCAAGCCGACGTCGTTTTCAGCGCGCAGCCCGGGCAGGCAGGTGTCGACGGTGGTGGAGCCGACATAGATCGTCGGCGGCTCGGCGTCGTCCAGATGCCTGAGCATGGCATCGAGCACCGCGTTGAGCTTCGGCCGCTCATGGTGGAAATTGAAGCCACTCAGATCCTCGTTATAGAAGAAGCGACCGCCGATCTCCCGCGGACCGACCATGGCGACGACGGAAGCATCACGATCGAACCGGCGCAAGTAGGCAACCGCTGCTTGCGCGGACTCCAGTCCGGCCCGCGCGATGGGCCAGTCGGCGACCAGACCGCGCAGCACGATCGGCTCGACGGAATGCAGGACCGCATCCGGCAGCGCTCCGGGATCGACACCCGCAACCTCGCGGACCCGTTTAGAGATCGGCGGCATGGATCCGGTTCATCCGTTCGATCAAGACGCGCAGGTTCGACAACGAAGCAATCGCCATGTAGACCGGCTCCAGGTGGCCGGCGCGGCTCAGCCGCTCCAGCGCACTACCATCGAGGCGGTTCAATCGATCCTCGTTGATGGTGTAGAAGCCGGTGAGGCGATGCTGGGACCCGTCGTCGAGCTGGACGTCCAACACGAACGACTCGAGTAGTTCATGTTGCAACAGCGCGCCCATGAATGCCGGTGTGCTTTGCAGTCCCTGGTGGAGGGTCAGCAGGACGGAATTCATGCGGTCCAGGAACTCGGTCGTGCCGCCGTGCTTCAGAAACACCGTCTCGCCCGCTCCATTGCCCATGCCGATCCGCGGGCTGTCCAGATCGACATGGATCACCAACTCGTCGCCCGCGGTCCCGATCAGGAAAGGTTGGCGTTCGATCGCGAGCGGCAGGTAGGTCGCATCCCAGCGCCCGTCCTCGAGGAACAGGTTCTGTCCTTCCTTGAACCCGAACAATGCGAACGGCTGGAACGCGCCATCGGCCGCCTTGCGGAAGACGATGGGGTAATGCGCCTGCACGTTGCGGAACTCGGCCGGAAACGTGAGTACGCACATCACGTCGTCGCCCAACGCGGCGCCGCGCCCGGTGTCGACGCGCAGGTCCTTGTGGTCGATGTTGTTCAGCAGCACCGTGTTCGCCACGTCTCAGATCCTCGGCAGCCCGTTCTGTTTGATGTGCGCGATAAGTTCGCGGTTACCCGGCAGGGCTGCGAGCATTTTGCGCGTCATCTGCGCGGTTTCGCGAAAGAATCCATCGGCGACGTCAGCCGCCTCCGGATGCCGCATGGCCGCGCCGGGCTCGGGCCGAAATCCCATCCCGTACAGGATGTACTGGTAGCTCGCCGATGGAAACACCTCATCGATGCGGTGGAAATCGTGACGCGATGGCGGCCGGTGGCGCCACAGCGCCAGCAGCTCGCGCAGCCGGTCGGGTATCGACTCTGCCAGTACGTTCTCGCGCCAGAACGCCGAGTCCCTGCGTTGCGTCAGCACGTAATGCAGCTTCAGGAAGTCGATGACCCGGCCCCAACGGTAGCCGAAGGCATCGTTGAAACGCCGGGCGACGATGTCCATGTCCGCGCGCGAGGCCGGCATGTCCTCTGCGAGCATCACCGCGGAAAGTTCGACCAGCGCGATCGCGGAAGCCTCGAGTGGTTCGATGAAGCCCGCGGAAAGTCCGACGGCGACGCAGTTGCGGTGCCAGAAGTCTGCGCGATAGCCGGGCTCGAAGCTGAGCTTTCGCGCCGCGGGAGCGTCCTTCGGTCCGCCGCTCGCGACGATGTAGTCGCGCAGCTCGCGCTCGGCCGCGTCGTCGGAAGTGTGCGCGCTGGAGTAGACGTGTCCGACGCCGCGGCGGGTCGGCAAGCCGATGTCCCAGACCCAGCCGCTGCTCTGAGCGGTGGAGATGGTCTGCGAGGCGATCTCGCTGCTGTCATCGGCGTAGGGAATTTGCACGGCCAGCGCGCTGTCGTTGAACAGCACGCGTTTCTGCCCAACAAAAGCGACGCCAAAATGCTGGCCGAGCAGGAGCGACTGCATGCCCGTACAGTCGACGAACAGGTCACCGGCCAAGGCACCACTCAGCTTCAGCTGGATCGATGCGATGTCGCCGTTGTCGTGCGGGTTGATGCCTACGACATGGTCCAGCACATGCCGGACTCCCAAGCGCTCCGTGCAGTGCTTGCGCAGGAAAACGCCGAGTTTGCCGGCGTCCAGGTGGTAGGCGTAGTTCGCGACCGCCGCGTATTCCGGGGTGGCCGCCTGTTTCGGCGCCTTGCCGCGCGCGCACAGGTGCGGCTGGAAACTCATGAGGTCGGCGAACGGTACTTGCGCGTGGCGCTGCAGCCAACCCGTCACCAAATTGGTCTCGGTATAGCCATGGGGCAGGACGAACGGGTGGAAATAGCTGTCGTCGTCAGCACCGTTGACCCATCCGTTGAATTTCGAGCCCTGCTTGAAGGAGGCGTCGCACTCGCGAATGAAATCGGTCTCCGACACGCCGATCCTGCGCAGCGTGTCGCGTATGGTGGGCCAGGTGCCCTCGCCGACGCCGATGGCGGCGACGTCCGGCGATTCGACAACCGTCACGCGCAGCCGCTCGCCGTGCTCGGCGGCGACCACCGCGGCGGTCAGCCATCCGGCGGAACCTCCGCCGACGATGACCACATCCTGTATCGCGTCAGCCAATGTCAGTACCTCGTCACCAGGCAGCCCTAGCGCGAGCATAAGGCCAATAAAAAAAAGCCGCTGGTGTTCAGCGGCTCTTTCTACCGCGTGCTTTTCAGGCCACGCAGCCTTCTCG